>CABUDB010000236.1 GCA_902490245.1 uncultured Collinsella sp. | reverse complement strand
GGGGAAGCCCATCGCCCAAGTGGCAGCCGACCTCGGCATCAACGAGAAGACCCTGGGAAGATGGGTGACGGTCAGGAAGAAGGAGCTGACCAACCACCCGGTCGCGGCGGCCGCAAGTGCATGCGCGAGCTCGAGCTCGAGAACGAGTTCCTAAAAAGCCCCGACCTCACATTGGAGGCCGGGGCCAGTAGATTTTTGGGACATGTCTAGAAATCTACCCATGCAGGAAGCGGCATGTGCCGAGCATGTCGCGTGCTAGGTTTTGAGGCATGCCACAAAACCTAGCACGGGGGAGTGGCTACTCGGCGTCGGCGAAGCCGTTGGGGTTATGGCTCTGCCAATTCCAGCTGTCGCGGCACATGTCCGCGATGTCGTACTGGGCCTTCCAGCCCATCATGCGTTCGGCCTTGGAGGCATCGCACCAGTTGGCGGCGATATCGCCGGCACGGCGCTCGCGAATCACGTAGGGCAGCTCCTTGCCGCAGGCCTTGGAGAAGGCGGCGACGACCTCGAGTACCGAGGTGCCGGTGCCGGTGCCCAGGTTAAAGATCTCGACGCCGGTCTTGCCGTTCATCCAGTTGAGGGCGGCAACGTGACCGGATGCCAGGTCGCACACGTGGATGTAGTCGCGCACGCCGGTGCCGTCGGGGGTGGGGTAGTCGTTGCCAAAGACCTGAACGGCCTCGAGCTTACCGACGGCGACCTGGGCGACGTAGGGCACCAGGTTGTTGGGGATGCCGTTGGGGTCCTCGCCGATCAGGCCCGACGGATGGGCACCGATGGGATTGAAATAACGGAGCAGCACGACGTCCCACTCGGGGTCGGCGGTGTGGACGTCCATGAGGATCTGCTCAATCATCCACTTGGTCCAACCATAGGGGTTGGTCGCGGGCTTCTTGGGGTCTTCCTCGGTGACGGGCGGATTGTCCGGATCGCCGTAGACGGTCGAAGAGCTCGAGAAGATGATGGACTTACAGCCGTGGTTGCGCATGACATCGATGAGCACCAGGGTGTTCTCGATATTGTTGTGGTAGTACTCGACGGGCTTGCTCACCGACTCGCCAACGGCCTTAAAGCCGGCGAAGTGGATGACGCGGTCGATCTGGTGGGTATCGAAGATCTTGTTCATCGCATCGCGGTCGAGCACGTTGGCCTCGTAGAAGGTGAGGTTCTTGGCGGCCTCGTCGCCCACGATGGTCTTGACGCGGTCGATGGCAACGGCGCTGGAGTTGGAGAGGTCATCGACGACGACAACCTGGTAGCCACCCTCGAGCAGCTGAACGACGGTGTGCGAGCCGATAAAGCCGGCGCCGCCGGTAACGAGGACGCAGGTGTCTTTGGGGTCGAGTGCTTTGGACATGTAGTCTCCTATCGAATCAGGAACACTTCTTGAGGGGAGTATAGCGCAGCTGGGGGCGCCCAAAACACGCGGGGCAGGAAAACCAGAGGATTGATGTTAACGTACTCATAGGGTGTTATTTGCATAATCCTTACCTTTGGTGTGGGACGTATTTGCGAGCCGCTGACCATGCTTTTCCAGCCGTTCGTGGAAATAGTTGGGACAAGCGCGATGTGCGTTAATATGTTTGAGTTGAGCGACATATAAATAAGCATGTAACGGAGTACATATGTCACCAAACAACGATTCCATCCTTTCCCAGGAGCTCTCGCGCCGCACTGCCCTTAAGGCCCTGTTCGGCGCCGCTTCTGCGGCAGTTCTTTTTGGCCTGCCCACTCGCGCCCATGCGGCGGAGGCTTCCAAAGAAACCACCGATAAATTGAATGCCGCCCAGGCCCAACTCGACGAGGTTCAGGCCCAGCTCGACAGCATCGCAAATGAGTATGCGGCGCTGGCCAACAAGAATGCCCAGACCCTCAACGACATCGAGAATGTCCAGGGCAAGATTGACGACACGCAGGCCCAGATCGATGAAAAGAAGGCCGAGCTCAAGAAGAAGCGCAACGACCTTTCCGATCGCGTGGCCGCCAGCTACAAGTCCGGCGGTACGAACATCCTGTCGCTGCTGCTGGCCTCTGGCTCGTTTGAGGAACTCGTCGCCAACGCGCATTACGTTGAGAAGATCAACAAGAGCGACCGCGATGCCATCGAGGATATCCAGACGATTCAGGCTGAGCTCGACGCACAGAAGACCGAGCTCGAATCACAAAAGGCCGACCTGGAGAAGCTCAAGGACCAGCAGACTGCTCAGATGCAGGACATGCAGGCCAAGCAGCAGGAGGTCCAGACAGTTCTGAACGGCCTCTCCGACGATGTCAAGGAACTCATGGCCCAGCGTGATTCCGAGATTCTCGCTGCCGCCCAGGCAGAGGAGGCTGCCAGGAAGGCTGCTACTGCCGCGGCTGCCGCAAACAAGAACAATTCCTACTCGGGTGGTTCAAGCTCGGGTGGCGGATCGTATGCGCCCGGAACTCCGCAACAGAATGCCGGCTCGGGCAAGCAGCAGGCCGTCGTCAACGCATGCTACTCCACCCCTTCGCCTGGCCTGAACTGGTGCGCCGCTTGGGTTACCAACGTATTCCGCAACGCCGGCGTGGGCTACTTTGGCGGCAACGCGTGCGACATGTTTAACGCCTGGTGCTACAGCTCCGATCGTTCGGCGCTGCAGGTGGGCATGATCGTGGCCGACTCGTCGCACAGTGGTACCGGTACGCCGGGCCTGCTGTACGGACACGTGGGCATCTATGTTGGTGGCGGCATCGTTATGAGCAACGAGGGCTCCATTACGTCTAAGTCACTTGATGCGTTTATTCGGTTCTACGGTACTGGCTCTGGCGTGCGCTGGGGCTGGCTCGGCGGTATTGCGCTGTCGTAACGCAAGTTGGGCCGCGTGCCCGCCCGCAATATACTTGATTGCCTGCTCGGGCAGTCCTGCGCAAGACGAAGGCCACATTAAGTGGCCTTCTTTGCGTGCGGAACTCGCGATCAATCAAATATATTGCGGGCGGGCACGCGGCCCTCTCGGGTTCGGGGCGCTACGCACCGGATTGGTTGTCTGAATAAAAGAAAGTGAAGGCCCCTTTCGGGGCCGTCGTTTGTAGAGGAATTAGCCGACTCGGTTGAGTTCGGGGTCGATGTCTACGTCGAATTGGTCTT
>CABUDB010000235.1 GCA_902490245.1 uncultured Collinsella sp. | reverse complement strand
ATATAAGGGCTCGGCAAAGCCGAGCCACTAAATTTTTATCAGCCCCCAGCACATGTTTGAGAACTGTGCATGAAGCATGTGCCCCTAGGGCAGGAATAAGGTTGCTTTCCAACGCATTCCGCAGGGGGCGGCATTATTTTGTAGCGCGAAGCGCGGATCAAAATAATGCCGAATGCCCGAGGACGCGTTGGAAAGCAACCTCATTCCTGCCCGAACAGGTCAGTCTACCTGCGCATTTACAAATTCGTAAACTTTTTTGAAAAAAGTGCTTGCACAGTTCTCGAATCATAGGTTATTATCTTCCTCGTTGAACGCGCGGGTCCAAGAAAACGAACCGTGAATCAACAACATAGCATGTCGGAGTGGCGGAATTGGCAGACGCGCTAGCTTGAGGTGCTAGTGACCGCTTTTTGGTCATGCGGGTTCAAGTCCCGCCTCCGACACCATCGCATTTGAGAAGCCTCTTCGGAGGCTTTTTTGTTACCGATAGACGGTGAGGTCCACGATGGAAACGCTTGAGCGCAACGAGTGGGCAGACGTTGCCCAACTGGTCGAGATCACGAGCGATGCTGTCATCATTTGTGAGCTCGACGGAACCATTCTGCATGTGAATAATCACTTACTTGGTTTGATGTGCGAGGAACGCGCCGACGTCATCGGTGGAGATGTTAAAGACGTCCTGTATTCGTCCGCTTTTGAACGTGCGACGGAACATCGTCTACCATTTGAAACTGATGGCTCCGAGAACGAACTGATGCTCAAGCTGAGTGACGGCTCTTTTATTCCCGTCTTGGTTCGTGCGGGCTCCGTAACGCCTCCACGCATCTTTGGGCGCCGCGCACCACGTGTCCTGGTGGCGCTTCACAGTATCGAAGAGCAGTATTCCCACGATCGTCAGCTCAAACGTGCGCTTTCGGAGCTTAGGGTGGCGAATAAACGCCTTTCGGGTACCCTTTCGGTCATTATGAGTACCGTGGGCTCCAATGAGCTCCCCAGCTTGCTCGATACCGTTTTGAATCAGCTCGTCGGAACGCTCGATGCCTCTGGAGCTGCGATTTATTTTTCTGAGAGCGGCGGCTTTAAGCTTCGCGGTGTTTCCAAGGAGCTGCATGACAGCTACCTGCCCGAGTTTTTGCCGTATGGCGCTGGCATTCCGACGTATGTTCTTCGCGAGTCGCGTGCCTGCCGCCTGTCGATTCAGCAGGACCTTGAGGGCGACCGGGCTGCTTCGGGTATGTTCATGGATTTGGACAATCGTTCCAAGCACTTGCTGCGCGTGCAGGATATGCCCCCGTATCGCAGTGAGATCTGTCTTCCCGTGTTTTACGGCACGCAGGTGCTCGGTGTGTTGGAGGTCGGTTGGAAACGTCCACAGGCGCCACTTGCCTATGACCTTAACGTGCTCGAGGTCATCTGCGATTACCTGTCTATTCAGATGGTCGGCATGGCGTCGAGCTTACGTTCGCGCCGCACGGCAGAACTTGGTCGTTCGCTCAACGTGCTGCGCGATGAGCTTTTTACCTATCTTGATGATCCGGTCGCTGCTTCGCACGCCGTCTCGTCCGAAATCTGTGCCGTGCTCAATTGCCATTTTTGCCCCGTTGAGTACGATGCGGGCCTCGAAGCCTATGTTATCGATTTTGAGGGCGGTAGCCGTGTGGCGTTGCCGGGCGATCCAGAGTCACTCTTCTTTTCCGTCACGACGCCGGCGGCGCGCCTGGGGACATCTTCTGATGGGTTCGAGACATCGGTGCTGGGCGGGACGAGTGCCGACGATCTCAGGTACGTGCGCCTTACACGTGTGGACGAATCCACGTCTATGGGTGCATGGTTGAGGGCCCACGGCCTACCGTGCCAGGGACTTTATGTCGACTCCGGCATCGAAGCAGGGCGCTACCACTCGGAATCGGATGGCAAGCGAAGCAACGATGCGATCGTTCCTGCTGATATCGCCAAGGGGCCGACGAGGCGTGCTTTGCTGCTCCGCGATGGCAGCCAGGAGCCCATTGATGACCTCGAATACGACTACATGGTGCATTTGGCTCACGATTTTGAGCTGATCTATGAGGGTGAGTCTCAAAAGCGCGAGGAGCGTCATATCGCTCAGACGCTTCAGATTGGCATGAGAAATTCGCTTGGTGACGTTCCGGGAATCGCCGCCGATTCGGTGTATCTATCGGCAACGAATTCGGCGCTGGTCGGCGGTGACTTCTATACGCTTGTTCGTCTTCCCGATGATTGCGCCGTTATGATTTTGGGAGATGTGTCCGGCAAGGGAATCGAGGCGGCGTCGATGTCGGCGCTCGTCAAGACGGCGCTGACGGCCTATGCCTGGGAGGGTGCGGGGCCTGCCCGCATGGCCCGCTCGCTCAATAGCATGCTCATGGGCTTTTCGAGAGTCGAGACGTTTGTGACGGCGTTTATCGCCAAGATCGATCTTAAGGCGGGTCGCGCTACCTATTGCTCTGCGGGACATCCTCCCACTATGGTCATTCGGCCGTCGTCGACGCCGCTTGGTGGCGGCGAGACCTGCGGGGGAGAAGTGGAGCTCCTTGGGTGTCAATCGGGCGTGATCGGTGCCTTTGAGAGTATGGTGTACGAGACGGGCGTCTTTACGTTCGCTCCTGGTGACATGCTCTTTATGTATACCGACGGAACGATCGAAGCGCGCGATCGCTCTGGTGCTTTCTTTGGCGAGCAACACCTTCGCGATCTTTTGCTCTCTGTTTCGGGTGAGGGCGTATCGGGAATCTGCGGTAAGGTCTTGAGCGAGCTTGACCGCTTTACCGAGTCGGCGCTGGACGATGACATTGCATTGGTGTCCCTTGAGTTTTTACGGGGTCGTTCATAGACGACGCTGGGCGGGTTGAATCCGCACGGTTGGGGAAACGAATGCATCGAGTGGGCTTTTTTGGGGAACCATGGTCGTATGAATGAGTGGAATGACATAGCGGTTTTGACGCCACCGGGTGATGTCGACATCGCCTCGGTGCCCGCGCTGCGCCGACGGTTGGATAATTTGATCGACCGGGGCGTTCGTCGCGTTGTCATCAATTGCCAGGCCGTGGGCTTTATCGACTCGACGGGTTTGGCGTTTTTGCTTACACGTGCCAGAGAACTCATGAGGCGAGAGGGCCTGCTTTCGCTCGTTAACGC
>CABUDB010000234.1 GCA_902490245.1 uncultured Collinsella sp. | reverse complement strand
GTTGAGCGCAATCGCACGCTGCTGGCGCCAGGTACCTTTTCCTTTTTTGAGCTCCACCTTGTAATTCTTTTGCGTGTAGGAGCTCGACGTCTGGCCACGCACCTGCACGGTAGCATTGGGCGCTTCCTCGCCATAGCCAACCTCGCCGGCCACCGGGCCGTCTTCGTCGCCCGGCTGCAGCAGCCCCATAACCTGATAGCGCGTCACGCCCATGTCGGCATAGTCATACACCGAGTACGTATTGATCTCTGCCCAACTGTGGTCGGTGTTCTCGGAGCTGTTGCCGCGCGAGACCGTCAGGTACATGGTCACAATGCCCGAGTCGTCGTAAACCTCGTACAGCTCGTCCTTATCGCGCAGGTGCTTGGACTGGTCGGAGGCCTCGGCCTTTTTAATCTTGTCCTGCTTTTTGACCTTTTTAGTCGAGGATTCGTCCTGAGACGAGCAGCCCGAAAGCAACAGCGCGCCGGCAGCCGCCTCGATCAGGCAGCGGCGAGACATCAACTTATCGATCATCAGAACCTCCCCAATGGTTGCGATACACGCGAACTACTGCGCGCTGAAACGCGCCGTGCGGCACGCCCTTGCGGCGGCACTCCTCATAGCGCTGCTCGGCACGGTCGAGCAAGCGGCCCAGCCGTGTAAAGCGACCCGTTTTGTCGGTCGCCACAATGGGCTGCTGGCTCAGGATACGATACGGCAAGTTGGCGGTATAGGTATCGAGCCGCAGCAGGGCCACGATAAAAAACACCACCGCACCCAACAAAAAGCCAAAGCCGTAAAACTGCTGCGGCAAAAGCAACGACACGGCGGTCGCCAGCCCTGCCACACCGGCAAACAGGCCCGAGGCCAGAACGGCTCCCTTGTAGTCGGTAAAGTACAGCAAGATAAGCAGGATCGTGTTGCCCACGGCATACAGGCCGTAGCCTACGCATAACGTGCGAAAATACCCGTGCATAAGATTGTTAAAGCCCAGCGGCAGGGCCGAGAGCACTGTGGTCTCGAGCGAAATGACCGCCGCCGTCACAAACAGCTGCTTGAGCGCACAAAAACGCAGTTCTCGGTTGAGCGTGGCAAGCATTTCCTCCTCGGCCACCACAATGTCGCCCACCACGCCACCGTCGTTGAACAGGCTGTAGTAGTCGCGGTAGCGCGGATAAAAGTTGACCTCGACCGAGACCACAAAGTTGACGGACGTGACCAGGATCGTCAAAAACGCGATGAGCGCCGGCACATCGTGGTAGGGCGCACCATAAAACAAGCCCTTGACCTGCACGCCAATGGGACCGGCCCAAATTATCACCAAGTGCGCAAAGAGGCCCAGGTTGGTAAACAAGCCCGTGAGCGCCAACGGCATAAACTGATCGAGCCACCGTAAAAAGAGCCAGGGGCTGCGGTCGCTCTGCGGAAAATACCTGTACAGCAGCACAACGTCCCAGGCGAGCATGACGCCGTAGCCCAGAGCAATTGACGCCAAAAGGCCCTCGACCGGCGGCAGCCCCAGCGCCAGCGCGGCCAGGGCGCACAGGCACGCCACGCCAATGGCAGCCGCAAAGCTGCACAGGATACCGCGGTAATCCTTAATAGCAGTGAGATAGCTCATGCCGTTCCAGTTGACGATCATAATGTTGAACAGCCACAGGCATAGCAGCCCCTGCAGCAGCGTGGCGCCCGAGAACAGCAGAAAGACACCGTAGAGCACCGTGCCCGCAACGAGCATGACAGCATTGGAGCCCCAAAACGAGGGCAAGATCTCTTCCTCGCGCTCGGCAAAAAGCATATCGGCCAAAAAGCGCGTGACCGGCATAGAGAAAAAACTCGTGAGCGTGAGCGACGCCAGCAGCGTATAGGTCACCATGCACACCAGCAGATCTTGGTTGGCACGGCCCACACCCCACAGACCGCACAGCACCAAGATACCCACCTGGAGTAGCACGCCCAACAGCATGGGACCCGTGCACACAATGCCGGCGTAGCCGTAAGCGCGCATCGTGGCAAACAGGCCCTTGCGCCTAAACAGGCGCTTGAGCTCAAAACCGATTCCGGCCACCGGCTACTCCCCCTCTCTGGGCAGGTTAAACGCTTGCGCCGTCTCATCGTACAGCGCGCGATAGTTGGCGAGCATCTGCTCGTGCAAGAAGTACGTGGCAACGCGACGCTGGCCGCGATCCCCCATCTCAATGCGACGAGCGCGGCTTGTGCACATGCGTTCCATGGCATCGGCCAAGCCCTTGCGATACATGGGCGGCGTCACAAAACCCGCCACGCCAAAGTCGTCGCCCGGGGCGCCTTCGAGCAACTCACGGCAGCAGCCCACCTCAGTCGTCACGCAGGGACGGCGCGCTGCAAGCGACTCCAGCACGCTGAGCGGCTGGCCCTCGGAGATGCTCGTCAAAATGGTAAAGTCGAGCTTTTCCATGTACTCGACCACGTTGACGCGGCCGGTAAAGATCAGGTCGCGCACGCCCAGGGTTTCGACCAGCGCGTGGCACTCGGCGCCGTACTCCTCGTCGTCCACGCCGCCCATGATGTGCAGGCGCACCTTGGGCAGGCGCTCGTGCAACTCAAAGAAGGCATAGATCATGGTCTTGACGTCCTTGATGGGCGCCAGGCGCACCACCGCGCCAATATCCACCCAGCCGTCATCGGGCTTTAAGGGAATGTCCTTAAAGCGATCGAACTGGATGCCGTTGGGGATGACCAGGCACTTGTCCGCATCGCAGCCCATGTCGATCTGCGTCTTACGGGCGTTATGGAACAAACTGGTCACGCGGAAGGCGCGACGGTAGATCTCCTCCGAAAGCAGGTAGAAAAAGCGGATCCAGCGGTCCTTAAACGACGGCACGACCCAGTCGGCACGAATGATCTCTTCCTCGCGCTCGCGGGTATAAATGCCGTGCTCGGTCAGCAGCACCGGAGCCTGGTGAACGCTTGAGCCCAGACAGGCGAGCAGGCCGCCGTAGCCGGTCGAGATGGCGTGGTACACATCGGCCACCGGCACCTCGCTGCCCAGAAGGTAGAGCACGGGCAGCAGCATGGAGCGCATGGTGTGGAATGCATCGGCAAAGGGCGTGTATGGGTACTCGGCCAGGCACACGTCGCGAAAGATATCCATAAACGTGCGGCTCTGCAAAAACGATAGCGGATGCACGCGACGGCGCTGGAAGATATCAAATA
>CABUDB010000233.1 GCA_902490245.1 uncultured Collinsella sp. | reverse complement strand
ATAAAGAAAAATAAAAAAGACGCTTTACATAGAAAATTAGAGCGCTATAGTTACAGACAACAAGCGAGACGCATTGGCGTTTCCTTGTACTGTTTGGGGACGGTTTTGTTTTGGCGGGTTGGATATCGGTATGACCGGTGCGCGCCCGCGCCGGATAACCTGCCAAAGCAAACCCGTCTCCAACCGGAAGCTCTAAGACACGAAAGCGAGGACTTTGATGGCTCAGTATCAGCTGCCCAGCGACTTCTTCTTTGGCGCCGCTATGTCCGGCCCGCAGACTGAGGGTCAGTGGAACCAGGGAGGCAAGCTCGAGAACCTGTGGGACACCTGGTCCATCCAGGATCTGGGCTCGTTCTATAACTGCGTTGGCTCTTATGCCGGTAATGACTTTATGGCCAAGTACCAGGAAGACCTTCGCATTCTGAAGGACTTGGGCCTGAATACCTATCGCACTTCCATCCAGTGGAGCCGTCTGCTCGATGCCGACGGCAACCTCAACGAGGAAGGCGCCGCGTGGTATCACGAGTTGTTCCGCGCCTCTCGCGAGGCCGGCCTGGAGCCGTTTGTCAACTTGTACCACTTTGACATGCCCACCTACCTCTTTAACCGCGGCGGCTGGGAGAGCCGTGAGGTCGTCGAGGCTTACGCGCATTACGCCGACGTCGCCTTCCACGAGTTTGGCCAGGAGATTAAGTACTGGTTCACCTTTAACGAGCCCATCGTCGAGCCCGAGCAGCGCTATCAGGAGGGCGTGTGGTTCCCGCAACTCCACGACTTCAACCGCGCCCGCACCGTGCAGTATCACATCTCGCTGGCGCACGCGCTGGCCGTGGCCAACTATCGTCGCGCCTATGACGAGGGCGCTATTCGCGCCGATGCCAAGATTGGCATGATCAACTGCTTTACCCCGGTCTACACCAAGGAGAACCCCAGCGAGGCAGACCTCGAGGCCGTGCGTATGACCAGCGGCATCAACAACCGCTGGTGGCTTGACCTCATTACCAAGGGCGAGCTTCCTGCTGACGTGCTCGACAGCCTGGCCGAGGGCGGCGTTAAGCTCCCGTTCCGTGCCGGCGACCAAGAGATTCTTAAGCAGGGTGTTGTCGACTGGCTCGGCTGCAACTACTACCACCCCACGCGCGTTCAGGCGCCGGCGAGCAAGATTGACCAGTACGGCCTGCCGCACTTTGCCGACGAGTACGTATGGCCCGACGCCGTTATGAACGAGAGCCGCGGCTGGGAGATCTACCCGCAGGGCCTCTACGACTTTGGCATGGACTGCGCCAAGAACTACCCCGATCTTGAGTGGTTCGTTTCCGAGAACGGCATCGGCATCATGGACGAATACAAGAACCGTGACGCCGAAGGAACCATCCAGGATGACTACCGCGTCGACTTTGTGCGCCAGCACCTGGAGTGGGTTGCCAAGGCAATTGCCGAGGGCGCCAAGTGCCGCGGATACCATTATTGGGCTGTCATCGATAACTGGTCTTGGGCCAATGCCTTTAAGAACCGTTACGGTTTTGTCGAGGTCGACCTTATGGACGGCTACAAGCGCCGTCTTAAGAAGTCCGCGGCCTGGCTCAAGCAAGTCGCCACGACCCACGTGGTTGATTAGCGACCGGGCGAACGCCCAGACCGCGCGCCGCCGCGCGCAACACATGGCACATCTGGTGGCAGAGGGCGACAGACCACCGTGCGCATAGGAAAAGGCCGGATTTGATAGTTAGGAGCAATCATGGCCAGTGACAACGGAAAGAGCTTCCTCGACAAGTTTGCCGAGGTCTCTGCGAAGGTGGGAAACCAGGTTCACCTGCGTTCCCTGCGTGACGCCTTCGCGACCATCACGCCGCTCTATATCCTTGCGGGTATCGCGGTTCTTATTAACAACGTCGTGTTCCCTCTGTTCCCGCTCGATGCGGCGGGCCTTGCCAATCTTCAGACGTGGGGTTCGGCAATTACGCTGGGCACCCTCAACGTCTCTGCCATTATCTTGGCTGGATTGATTGGCTACAGCCTCGCTAAGAACAAGCGTTTCGATAACCCGCTCGCTTGCGTGGTCGTCGCCATCTCTGCTTTCGTCATCATGATGCCGCAGCAGATCACCGCCACGCTTGCCGCCACGAGCCCGCTGCTCACCGACAAGATCACCTCCGCCGAGGTCACGGGCGCCCTTTCGACTGCCAACACCGGCACCAACGGTCTGTTCTCGGCTATTATCATCGCCCTGCTTTCCGTCTCGCTCTTCATCAAGATTTCTGGCGTCGAGAAGCTCAAGGTTAAGCTGGGCGAGGGTGTGCCTCCCGCGGTCTCCAACTCCTTCAACGTCATGATCCCGATGCTGCTCAACCTCGCGATCTTCGCTCTTGCCGCAGCCCTGCTCGCCGTGTGTGCCGGCACCGATCTGTGCACCATCATCTCCACGTGCATCTCCAACCCGCTCAAGAACATCATGAACGCCGGTCCGTGGGCTGTTATCCTTATCTACACCCTTGCCAACCTGCTGTTCTGCGTCGGTATTCACCAGTCCACCATCTCTGGCGCTACCGTCGAGCCGATCCTGACCATGCTCATCGTCGACAACATGGCTACCTTTGCCGCCGGTGGCACCATCCAGCCCGATCACTACATGAACATGCAGATCGTTAACAGCTTCGCCCTCATCGGCGGCTCGGGCTGCACCCTCATGCTTCTGCTCGACACGCTCCTGTTCTCCAAGAACAAGGCTTCCGAGACCGTTTCCAAGATGGCTATCCTGCCTGGTCTGTTCAACATCAACGAACCGGTTATCTACGGTTACCCCATCGTGTACAACCTGCCGCTCATGATTCCGTTTGTCCTCCTTCCCGATCTGTTCATCGGCATCACCTATGGCCTTACCTGCGCAGGCATCATCAGCCCCTGCATCGCCCAGGTGCCCTGGACTATGCCTCCCGTCATCAATGCCCTGCTCGCTACGGGCTTTGACTGGCGCGCCGGCGTGTGGCAGGCTCTCGAGATTGTCATTGGCATGGCCGTCTACCTGCCCTTTATGAAGATTTCCGAGAAGGCAATCGCCAAGCAGGAGGCTCTCGCCGAGTAGAACGCCTAACGTTCGTCCCTTTCACCTTTGCGGGCGCCGGTACGCGGTGCCGGTGCCCGCAGCTCTCTCCCTTGCTCAAATCTCTCAAAGAATCTCTTCAGCGTGTCCTTCTGATGAAAAC
>CABUDB010000232.1 GCA_902490245.1 uncultured Collinsella sp. | reverse complement strand
CAACCTCTTCCTCTGAAGGATTAAGAAGCGAGCCGATCTCGCCCAAATGGCTTAGTTCCTCGGCGAGCTTCTTGTTACCCGGGAGCTCGTCCTCCCCCAGCGGGATGCTCGTGAGCACGGTAATGCCGGCGCGCACGGCGCGCTTGAAAAAGCGACGATCGTGCTCGCGGGCGCACATGGCAAGCGCCAGTTCCGCGATCTGCGCTGCACGGGGATCGATCTCCATGCCAGCGAGGTTTTTAGTAAGAATGAGCTCGGGAATTTCGCGCTCACGATAGCCGCGCTCCTCGTACACATGGAAGAGCAATTCGAACGCATAGACCAGGATATGGCCCGAGCCGCATGCGGGGTCACAGAGGGTTATCTCCTCGGGGCTCGAGATGCGTATGAAGTCCTCGTGCTCAGCATCGGGCTCGATGTAATATTCCATGCGCTCGCGCAGCGAACTCCCCGGGTTATTGAGCATCCACAGACGGCCGAGCGAGTTCTCGACCATGTAACGCACGATCCACTCGGGGGTGAAGAGCTGCGTGGCGGGCGCGATGTCCGCCGCCGCTGCCTTGCGCTTGGACTTGAAGAACTCGTCTTTAACGTCAGCGTTGTAGTACTGATACATCCAGCCCAGAACGGTCACGCCCTCGCGCCAGTCCTCGTCAGTGAGAATGGTGTTGAGTTTGCCCACCACGCCGTCGGACATCATGAGGCCCTGGGGCAACAGCAGCTCCATGGCTCCGCCCACGCGTTCAAAGACGCCCGGCAGGCAATCGGCAAGCTCCTCGCACTGAGCAACAAACAGGTAGCGCCACAGCGGTTCATCCAAGCCCGCCATCTTGAGCTCGGCTATGCGATCGGTATCGGCCGTCGCTATCTCCACGTCCAGTGCGTTCTCCACGGCCTCGCTGCCATGGCTGCCGTCCGCACGACTTAGCATGCGCATGCGGCTGGGAAGCCATCCGCGTGCATCCATGAAGCGAATGGCCACGATGCGGTTGAACCAGGTGTAGGCCGCGCGGTCGCGCAGCGCCTCGTGACCCACCTCTGCCTGCATGCGCAGCAGTTCGTCGCGTTGCTCAATCTCAGCCGGACTTAGGGGCAGGCCGCTAACGGTCTCGGACCCAACGGGCGCGGGTGCAGGTTCGGTGATGCCGTAGCGCACCATCTGCGCCTCCACGCCTTTGATGAGCTCCGTACGGGCCCAGGTGCAGAAGCTCTTAAGAGCAGAATCGTTCATGGTTGATGAGCCTTTCTAAACGCCATAAGCCACCGGTGCGCGCTTTGGCACCGGTGGCTCCGCGGGTTAGTTGATACGGATCTCGTCGTTTGCAGCGAGCGCCTGCATAAGGCGGGAGCGCAGGTCGTCCACGTAGCGCTCCACGTCCCCTGCGGACAAGAGACGACTCGGCTTGGCCAGATCGGCGCGGCGCACAGTCTTGATCTTGCGCTGGGGCACGGGTGCAGGCGTGGGCGCTGACGACGCAACGGCCTTGTTGGAGATCTTCTTGACCACCTCACCCGTACTCGTGACCTCGGTGGTGCGGCGCTCGTTGTCCATACGCATGCGGGCCGCATCCACAGCGTCGTACATCCCGTTGGTTGCTGCGCTGAGCCAGTTGGCCCAGTTAGTCGCGGCAACACTCAGCTCGTTGAGGCTTTGAGCACTGTGGGCACGGTTTTTGAACGACTCGTATTTGGCGCCGGCGTCTGCTATGGCATCCTTGGCTTGATTGACAAAGCCCTTTTGACTCTCAGCCTGTGCCTGCAGGTCTTGCAGATCGCTCTCGATTCGGCACAAAAACTCATTGCGGCGGATGCCCAGCAGCTTTTTCATGTCGTCCTCGACGGGATCCATAAGCGGCTGCAGGTCTTTAATGCGGCCGTAGGGCTTGGGATCTTTGAGAACCTCACGCACCTTTGCCACATTCTCAACCGCGCTGGGAATGTCATCGGAGGCATACTCGATACCCTCGGTGCGGCTCAAGAAATCCTTGGCGTGGTCAAACGCTGTTCGCTGGTTGGACTCGAAGAACTCAACCACCTTATCAAAGTCTTCCTTGGCATCGAGCAAGCGGTCCTCATGCTTGGTGAACGTGGTCAAGAACGCCTTGGCCTCGTTCTGGTCCTTAAGGACGTCGGTCACCTCCGAGCGCATCTTCTCGCACTCGTCCTCACCGGGATACGGGTAGGCCGGCTTGATGCCCGTGTAGTAGTCGCGTGCCATGGCGAGGCACGCCTCGCGCAAGCCCTCAAGGCGCTCTTTGAGCTCGGCCACGAGCTTATCCTCGTTGGAGGGCACGGTCTTGAGATCAAACAGATCACGCATGAGCTCGCCCGTGGCGCGCAGCAACCGGTCGCTCATGCGCACGCGCAAGCGCACCTGGGCCTTATCGGCATCCTTGCGCAGGAGCGCCACCATGCGGCTATCGTTAGCTTGAACCGTCTGGCCGCCAAACAGCACCTGCGCGCGCTGCTCCACCACAAGCTGCGCCACCACATTTGCGATGTCGACCTCGCGCCAGCCAAAGGGCCTTTGCTGGTACTGGCGCTGGATATCGCCCATAGCGGTATCCAGATGGCGCTGGTGCTGCACTTTGAGGTAGTCCTCGACCTCCTTGAGCGCACGCGTGTTACCCGCGTTCATGCCAGCGAGCCCCGCCTGAACGTTGCCCGCCAGAGTGGAGCGGATATCGGAATCGCTCGTGACCGGCGCGCCGATATAGCCGGCCTTTTCAAAGACCACATCGCACAGCTGCGCCAGCACCTGCTCAAAGACCTGGGCGGGTTTGGCAGCACGGATCTCAATCATGCGCCCGTTGACGGCGCATCGTGCATGGAGCACCGCCTCAGCCAAAAGGGCGTCAGCCTCTTTCTCGTTAAAGTCCTTCTCGCGCATTTTGGCCTCGACGATCTGGCGGGTACTCGGCGGTAGCTCCTGCAGGTTGCGCGTCTGGGCGTACATGCGAATCTTAGCGGCGTTGACGAGTGGGGCCCAATAATCCACCTCGTCGCTCAAGGCCACGATGGCCTTATCCACGGATTTCAATGCCAGCTCGGCATCGTCCGCACGGCCCAGATCGCTGGCCATGGTCACCACGGATAGTTCCATGCCGCCCATGTTGGATCCATGAATCGAGCCATCCACGTAACGGTCAAAGGGGAAGTCGTTGGTCCCGCGGTTGAGTTTGCGCGCAGTGTAGATGCTTTCGAACA
>CABUDB010000231.1 GCA_902490245.1 uncultured Collinsella sp. | reverse complement strand
CCGCGCCGGCACCTGCGCCCGCCAAGCCGCTTGTCGACATCGACAGCCTTAATCCCGCCCAGCGCGAGGCGGTCTTGACCACCGAGGGACCGCTGCTGGTGCTCGCCGGCGCCGGCTCGGGCAAGACCCGCGTCTTGACCTTCCGCATCGCACATATGCTCGGCGACCTGGGTGTTAAGCCTTGGCAGGTTCTTGCCATCACGTTTACCAACAAGGCTGCGGCCGAGATGCGCGAGCGTCTGGCGGCACTCATCCCAAGCGGCACCCGTGGCATGTGGGTGTGCACCTTCCATGCCATGTGCGTGCGCATGCTGCGCGAGGACGCCGACCTGCTGGGCTACACCGGCCAGTTCACCATCTACGATGACGATGACTCAAAGCGCATGGTGCGCGACATTATGCAGGCGCTCGGCATTGAGCAAAAGCAGTTCCCCATCAACATGATCCGCAGCAAGATCAGCTCTGCTAAAAACGCCATGATCGGGCCCGAGGACATGCTCAAGAGCGCCGATAGCCCCAACGACAAAAAGGCCGCGCAAGTCTACCTGGAGCTGGAGCGCCGCCTGCGCGCCGCCAACGCGATGGACTTCGACGACCTGCTCGTGCGCACGCTCGAGCTACTGCGCACCCGCCCCGAGGTGCTCGACAAGTACCAAGAGCGCTTCCGCTACATTAGCGTCGACGAATATCAGGACACCAACCACGTCCAGTACGAAATCGCCAACCTGCTGGCCGCCAAGTACCAAAACCTCATGGTCGTGGGCGACGACGACCAGTCCATTTATAGCTGGCGTGGCGCCGATATCACCAACATCTTGGACTTTGAGCAGGACTTTAAAAACTGCAAGACCGTCAAGTTGGAGCAGAACTATCGCTCCACGGGTCACATCCTGAGCGCCGCCAATGCCGTTGTTCGCCACAACTCGCAGCGCAAGGACAAGCGCCTGTTTACGGCCGAGGGCGATGGCGAGAAGATTCAGGCTTTCCAGGCAAGCGACGAGCGCGACGAAGGTCGCTGGATTGCCGGCGAGATCGAAAAGCTGCATGCCAAGGGTACGAGCTACGACGATATCGCCGTGTTCTACCGCACCAACGCCCAGTCGCGTATCCTCGAAGATATGTTCCTGCGCGCGGGCGTGCCCTACAAGATCGTCGGCGGCACGCGATTCTTCGACCGCGCCGAGATTCGCGACGTCATGGCCTACCTCAAGATGATCGTGAACCCGGCCGACGAGATGAGCGTCAAGCGCGTCATCAACACGCCGCGCCGCGGCATCGGCTCCACTTCGATCCAAAAGATTGAGCAGCTGGCGCGCGACAACCGTTGCTCGTTCTTCCAGGCCTGCGAGATCGCAACAGCCGAGACGGGCATGTTTAGTGCCAAGGTGCGCAACGGCCTGTCGAGTTTTGTGGCGCTGGTGCGCGAGGGCCGTCGCATGGACGGCGAGCTCAAGGATGTCGTCGAGATGATTGTCGACAAGACGGGCCTGCTGCAGGCGTTCCGCGCCGAGGGCACCATGGAGTCCGAGAGCCGCGCCGAGAACATCCAGGAATTCCTGGGCGTGGCCGCCGAATTTGAGGAGACGCACGAGGATATCGAGGGTACGCTCGAGAGCTTAGAGGAGCTGCGCGCGGCCGGTGTTGCCGACGTGCCTGCCGGCGCCGAGCCCGAGCCCGTCGTGGTGAGCGCACCTGCGCCCGAGCCGGGACCGTCTGCCCCGGTATCCTCGTTTGAGGCGCTCGTTGGCGCGCGTGATGCCGCAGGTTCCAATCCGCTCGATAGCCTAGCCGCCCCGGCGCTCTCGCCGCAGGATGCCCTGGCTGCCGCCATTGCGGGCAACGCGTATGCCGCGCCGACGGAGATGCCGGCGGGTGCCGTGCATGCCGACGAGATCGAGCGCACCTACGGTCCGCTCACCTGTAAGGCGCTTCCTGCTCTCATGGAGTGGCTGGCCCTGCGCTCCGACTTGGATTCCCTGGCCGGCGAGACGCATGCCATCACCATGATGACCATCCACTCCGCCAAGGGCCTGGAGTTCCCCGCGGTGTTCGTGGCCGGTATGGAGGAGGGCATCTTCCCACACGTGCATGACTTTGGTGGCAGCGATGATCCGGGCAAGCTCGAGGAGGAACGTCGCCTGGCCTACGTTGCCATCACGCGTGCCCGTAAGCGCCTGTTCCTGACCTATGCGGCCACGCGTCGCACCTACGGCTCGACCTCTGCCAACCCGCGCTCGCGCTTCCTTAACGAGATTCCGTTTGAGGATATCGAGTTTAGCGGCATCGGTTCTGCCGGTTTTGAGGGCACGGGCTGGGAAAAGCGCGGCGACCGTCACGGCACCTTTGGCTCGGGCATGGGCTCGGATATGTATGGCGGCAAGGTGTTTGGTTCGCATACGCGCTCGACCGGCGGCTCCGGCTCGCGCGGCGGGTCGAGCTTTGACGACTTCTTTGGCGGCAGCAGCTATGGGACTGAGCGCCATCGTGGGGTTTCGCCTGACGCCGGCCGCGTTGCCTCGACCTTTGGCTCGGGCGCGCCGCGAGCCAAAAAGCCGTCGTCCAAGGTGTCGCCGACGGTGGAGCGCAAGGTCGATCGCACCAGCGCGTCGCAGGACTTTGCCGCGGGCGATACCGTGAGCCACAAGACCTTTGGCACGGGTACCGTGATCTCGGTCGCCGGAGACATGATCGAGGTTCAATTCGAAAAGACCGGCCAGACCAAAAAGCTGATGAAGGGCTTTGCGCCTATAGTGAAACTGACCTAGGCGGCTTTCCCAGGCACGGCACCTCGGCCTTCAATCGTCGGGCATGACCTCAAGGTCTATGCCCTCCTCTTTCAGGCCGATCTGCCGCACCTGGAAAACCCGTACATCCGGCTAGGCGGGCGCGCCGGGGGCTTTGGTCGCCTGCTCGGGCAGTCCTGCGCAAGACGGAGAGCACATTAAGTGCTCTCCTTTGCGTGCGGAACTCGCGACCGATGTTGCCCTATACGCCCGCCCAGGTCCTTAGGTAACGGTGCTTGCGAACATCGCTCTGCTCGTCCGCCTTTTTGGTCTGGAGAGCCGGGTGGGCTGATAAATAGATATGAGTAGGGGCTCCTCCGTTGATGAACGGGGGAGCCCCTTGTTGCTTTTTGATTGTCGTAACTAGCCAGAGGCTCGCCGGGACGGGGCGCGGGGTTTGGTCGATCGCGAGTTCCGCACGAGCC
>CABUDB010000230.1 GCA_902490245.1 uncultured Collinsella sp. | reverse complement strand
GCCGACGACATCGTGGTGACGCCGGCGTTCTGCCGTATCAGTCGCATGATCCGCGACTTTAGCTCCGATGACATCATGGTGGGCAACAAGAAGCCCAACCTGCGTCAGCTCGTCGAAAACCGCTTGGCTGCTCGTGGGGAAGGCGCGACGGTGCGCGAGATTCGCTATCGCGAGATCAGCACGGCGGGTGCCGACTTGGATGAGCTGACCCTTGACGAGGAGGTGGCGTACGAGACGCCGGTGACGCACGAGCGCTTTTTGCAGTGGGTGACGCCGCAGGGCAAGATCGCGGGTTTTTTGCGCCTGTCGCTGCCCGATCGTACTTTTGTTGCCACACATGCGGACGAGTTGCCGACGATGCCGGACGAGGCGATGATTCGCGAGGTACACGTGTATGGCATGGCGGCGCGCGTGGGGGATCAAGGCCAGGCAGCCCAGCACCATGGATTGGGGCGTTTGCTCGTAGAGCGTGCGTGCGAGATTGCCCGGGATGCGGGTTATGCGCGCATCAACGTGATCAGCGCGATTGGTACGCGCGAGTACTATCGCCATTTGGGTTTTTACGACCATGGACTCTATCTGCAAAAGGAGCTCTAAATGAACAAGCCGAGTGTTTCTGCTGGTGTCGTTGCCGGCGTTGCTCTGGGAGCCGCGGCGCTTGGTGCGGCCGCGGTCGCTGTTCGTGCTGCCTGTCTGCAGGTTGCGCGAACCCGCAATGGGTTGGCGCGTGTGAAACGCGTGCACGATGAGGGCGGCGATGAGATTCGCGTGTTGGTGCAAGGCGGCGTCTACCAAAGCGCAAGCTACGTTGGCGAGCGTTGGGCGGAGCCCGTCTTTGCGTACTATCGTGCGTTTGACGATGCGTTTGAGGCCGAGGATGCAATGCGTGACGCTTATGGTCACGGTATCGACCGTGTGCTTATGCTGGGCGGCGGCGGGTTTGCCTATCCCAAGTTTGCGCTGATGTCGCACGAGAGCTTGCGCATGGATGTCATTGAGTACGATGCCGAGATTACGCGCCTGGCGCGCCGTTGGTTCTACCTGGACGAGCTGGAACGCACGGTGGGCGATCGCTTGCGGGTGATTACCGCCGAGGCTCGCTCGTATCTGGGTGTGACGAGCGTGGGCCATCGTCGCTACGACGTGGTCGTGAGCGATTGCTTTGGCGGTGCCGAGCCCGTGCGCGAGCTGGCGACCGTTGAGGCGCTGCGTCTGGCGCGGGGCAGCCTGAACCCTGGGGGTATCTACGTGGCCAATATCGTGAGCGCAAACGAGGGGAGCGATGTGACGTTCCTTCGCGACTGCGCTGCCACGGCACTCGAGGTATTCGCCCACGCCTGGGTGGTCCCATGCGGCGATGCAGAGTTCGGCGGCGAGGAGAATTATCTGCTCATCGCCAGCGACGGCGACTACGCCTTTGCCGAAGCTGTGCCCTTCGACACCGACTTCCTCGGCACCGTTCTTCACGACAAGTAAGTCTCCCCGTCCCAAAAAAGACTGGTCCTAGGCGTGGTCGCGCCAGCTGCGGACACGCTGCTTCATGCCCTCTATGTCGAGCACGCCTTCGGCAAAACCCTTGCGCACGAGCTCTTCGGGAACAAACTCGTCGTAGCGGTCAAAGTAAGGCACCTCGCCAGGATAGACGAGCTCGATGGGATCGAAGTCCTTCTCGGCCTCGGCGGCGAGCACCTCAAAGAACGTCTCCTCGTCGGCCTTCATCTTGAACTGCATAAAGTATGGACGCGACGAATCGAGCCCGCGAAGGCCAAGCTCCGCGGCGCATTTAATCTTGAGCACGCGCTCGAGTGCCAAAAAGGCGTAACTGCCCAGCCAGGGGAAGAGCACCCAGGTATCGCCGCCCAGGTTGATGAGCGGCTTGGTTCCCGCACCCGAAATCTCGGCCGTATGACGAGCCTGTGCTAAGCGGGCCCGTGCGTTACCCATAAGGTACGGATATGCCGCGTGCTCGTTGAGCGCCTTGCGCATGCGCTCGAGTACGTGTGTATTGATGTCGCCGGGGCAGTCGCCAAAGTAGGCCGGCACCCGGCCCTTGACCTGCGTGGCAAAGACGGTGTGGCGCCTCCAGTCCACTTCCTCGACAATCCAGCAGTGTCCGGCGATGGCGATGCGCTCACCGGGCGGTGGCGGATTGACGATCGTGCCCAACTCGGCCGACTCGCTGCGAACGGTGAACTCCTCGTTTTCCTGGAATACGGCGTAGAACTTAAAGTTGTTAATGATGCGCTCGCCCGCGAGACCCACGATGAGCCCACCGCCCTCGGTGACTTGGATATGGTCGATCTTAATGAGGTGACGCAGCAGTACGCGATAGTCATCGGGCGAGACGCGGTGGAAATAGCTGAGCGTGAGCACACGCTGGGCAAGCTCGGCCGGTGTGAGCTCGCCGGTGCTGGCGAGCGTCGACATGGTCTGGTGATAGAGCAAACTGTAGGGGAGCCGATCGAGCTCGGGTGGCTCGACCCACTTTTCTTCGCGATAGAGTTGTACGAGTGCGATGCCCTGTAGGAGCTTCCAGGGAATGGTCTCGGGCATCATCGTGCGCGGCTCGGGCTCCTCCTCGCGCATGACAAACCACATCTCGGGCGGAAGATCGCGGCGGCCTGTGCGCCCCATGCGCTGCAAAAAGGAGCTGACGGTAAACGGTGCATCGATCTGGAACGCGCGCTCCAGGCGACCGATATCAATGCCGAGCTCCAACGTGGAGGTGGCGACGGTTGTCTGTGCCTGTTCCTCGTCGCGCATGAGCTCCTCGGCGGTCTCGCGTAGCGATGCCGAGAGGTTGCCATGATGGATGAGGAAGCGGTCTGGCTCGTGCCGGTTTTCACAGTAGCTGCGCAACATGGAGCACACGGCCTCTGCCTCCTCGCGCGAGTTGGCAAAGACCAGGCACTTGCGGCCGCGCGTATGCTCAAAGATATAGCCCATACCGGGGTCGGCGTTTTCGGGCGCCGTGTCGGTGGGGTTGAGAAGCGCCTGCTCGGTCGCACGTGGGATGTCGACTTCGCCCTCGGGGGCCGAGGAAGTGCGACGGTCTTTGGGAGCGGCCTTGCCCCGCGCCTGCTCACGACGTTGATGGTGTTCTTCCTGTGTAAGCTGTCCGCTGTGGCACATGTCTTGTCCGGATGCGGGCAGCGCCGCGGGCGCCGCCGTCTCAATACGCTCGCAAGCAAGCACTTCGGCCTCTTGAGGACCTGTGCTCT
>CABUDB010000229.1 GCA_902490245.1 uncultured Collinsella sp. | reverse complement strand
GTCTGGCCCGCAGCTGCTTCTACGGCGTCGCCGTCAAGGAAGGCGACGAGAGCCCCTACCGCAACGGCTGCATCCCCGCCGGTGCCGCTTCTGACACCGTGGTCGAAGCCGCCCAGCAGGCAGCCCTCGCCTTTGAGCAGGCCATGTACAAGTTCGAGACGCACCGCGCGCTTGCCGTGTGCGACGACTACCTGCGCGCCGCCAACAAGCGCTGGAGCGACGCCTCCAAGGCCGCCAACAAGCTCGAGGGCGAGCCGGCCAATGCCGCGATGACGCAGGCCCTTGTCGACGCCTTTACCGAGCTGCGCGTGGCGACCGTCCTGATGCACGGTATTGTGCCGGCCGGTTGCGAGCTCATCTGCGAGTACTTCGACGTCGACCCGGTCGCTTTCTTTAGCTGGGATAACATCTTTGCCTCCACGGACGAGTTCGTGGAGATCCTGGGCGAGAAGCCCGGCGAGCACCGCGTGAAGCCGCTGCCCCCGCGCTTCGACTTCTTTAGCAAGCACGAGAGCCAGTACTAAACACTCGACATGTAACGGAATGGGAAGGAAAGACGGATGTCCAAGCCGCGTCGTCGTAAGCAGAAAAAGCAGGTCAAGGCCGAGCTCAAGCTCAGGCAGTTTGCCGCCACCGAGCTTTCCGACCAGCTTGCCGCCCTTCCTTGCGCCGCCGACCTGCCGCGCTTTATGGTCGACACGGTCGCCGGCGCCTATGCGCCCGCCGATGCCGAGCTCATGATCAAGGGCTTCGGCGCCGCGGCCACACGCCCGGTCACGCTGCGCGCCAACACGCTCAAGGCAACCGCCGAGGACATCGCTGCGGCGCTCGATGCCGCCGGCATCGCCCACAACCCCGTCGCCTGGTACCCAGACGCCTTCATCCTGCCCGACGCCCAGGTTTCCGACCTGTGGGACCTCGACATCTACCGCGACGGCAAGATCTACTTGCAAAGTCTGTCGTCCATGATGCCGCCGTTGGTCCTGGGCGCCCAGGCATGCGAGGACATCCTGGACATGTGCGCGGCCCCCGGTGGCAAGACGACGCAGATCGCCGCCCTCACGCAGGGCCAGGCGCACCTTACCGCCTGCGAGATGAGCATTCCCCGCGCCGAGAAGCTCGAAGCCAACCTCCACCGCCAAGGCGCAAAAAACGTGCCCGTCATGCGCATCGACGCACGCGAGCTCGACGAGTTCTTCCGCTTTGACCGTATCCTGCTCGACGCTCCCTGCACCGGCACGGGCACAGTCGTCAGCGGCAACGAGAAGAGCCTGCGCGGCCTCACCGAGCAGTTGCTGAGCAGGTGCGCCCGCTCGCAGCGAGCACTTCTGGACCGCGCCATGGGAGCCCTCAAACCGGGCGGCACGCTCGTCTATTCGACTTGTTCGATCTTGCCGCAGGAAAACGAGGACGCCCTGCAAGAGGCCCTCGACAAGCACATGGACTGCGAGCTTATCCCCCTCGATGGCACGCCGAGCGAAAGTGAGGCACGCCGCGCCCAGGAAGCTGGTGAGGAGCCGCGCATCGAGTCCAACGCCCTGACCGAAGCCATTGCCGCGGGTCAGGTATCGGCCATCGCCAACGGCCTGCCCGGCACGCTCACCATTCCGCCCAGCCGCGACTTTGAGGGCTTCTACATTGCCCTGATCCGAAAACGCAGTTAGCGCACGGATCCAAAACTCAACAAGCTATCTCCGTGCGCGTTTGCCCTGCTGGTCGCGATGCCGTTTAAGCATCGTGCGCTCCTTGCGTTCGGCCCTTTTGCCCTTAATGGCCGTGACCACAAAGTAGATGACCGCGGCGGCTACGATTGCGCCCACGCATAGGCCAATCGAGCCCAACATTGCCGAAAATTCCATACCGCGTCACCTCTCTTTTAAACGGGACTTTCAAGATAGCACCTCGATCCCCGCCACCACAGCTCCTTCACGTTCGCCGGCCCTTCGGTCTAACGGATGGCGCGGCGGGGAAAAATCAACTCGTCAAACGGTTTAGCAAGCACAACGCTGCCGGCACCCTGCCGGCCGTCATCACATAGAATCGAGCCTCCATGGATACCCTCAACGATCTAAATGAGCGCGTCGACGCCTTCGTCGGCACCAGCTCCTTCGACACGCCTGCCGCGGCAAACGACCAATCCCCCATCGATGTGCCCGCCGAGGTTCACGAGGACATCGTCGCCTCGGTCGATTTCTCCGAGGTCGAGCTCGCAGACGAGTTCACCGAGCCCCAGGTAGCCGTGACCCCCAACGGACTGCTCCCCATGGAGCCGCTGCCCATCGACGGGCGTTTGCGCAAGGCGGCCCTTCGCATGCCTGACGAGATTGAGGAGGCCAGCGGCTTCACGCTCTTTGGCCGCCGCATCAAGTCGCTCATTTACACCACCGATGTCGCGGTTATCCGCAACTCCAACGCCGATGCCGTCTTTGCGGTCTACCCTTTCACGCCGCAGCCCGCCATTACGCAAGCGCTGCTGACCGTCGCCGAGTGCCCGGTCTTTGTAGGTGTGGGCGGTGGCACCACCACTGGTAAGCGCTCCGTGCAGATGGCAGCCGTCTCCGAGATGCAGGGCGCGGCGGGATGCGTGGTCAACTCCCCCGCCACCGCCGAGATGGTCGAGCACATCACCAACATCGCCGACATCCCCGTCATCGCTACGGTCGTTCGCTGCGACGACGATGCCCACGCCAAGGTGCGCGCTGGAGCCAAGATTCTCAACATCGCCGCCGGCAAGAACACGCCCCAGGTCCTACGCGAGCTGCGCAAGCACTATCCCAACCTGCCGCTCATCGCGCCGGGCGGCAAGACGCCAGAGAGCATCCGTGAAACCATCGCCGCCGGCGCCAACGCCATCATCTGGACGCCGCCTTCGGCCCAGCAGCTACAGACCGACATGATGCAGCGTTATCGCAAGATGAAGGAAGACGCCACACCTGTCATCTCGCACGACGATGTGCCCATTATCGACCAGGTCTCCGCCGCCGAGGTCAGCCAGGTCGAGAACATGAATCCCGACGTGCCGATTCCCGACGAAGTCATCGAGCGCGTCGCTTCGATCCACGAGCGCGTCGAGGAGCATCGCGCCAACCGCGGCCTCAAGCCGTCACTGCACGGCTTCTTCTTCCGCGGAAAGAAACGCTAACCCCCAACAGCAAGGCCCGCCCCACTGAACTGCGTCCCAAATCTTGGACGCCCTAAATAGCGACTAGGCCGCGAGGGCCT
>CABUDB010000228.1 GCA_902490245.1 uncultured Collinsella sp. | reverse complement strand
GGCGGTCTTCGGCCAGCTCATTGCGGCCGGGCTCATGGGCATCGCATTGGTTTTTGGCGTCTTTACAGCCTTTGCCATGACATATCCTTTCCCTCGCATTCGGACGCGAGGATTAAGTATATGTCCAATTCGGCTGCATACGTCACTTCGACACAGCAAGCGCCATCGAATCACAAGGAGTCGATGGCGCCCATAAACTGAATCGCCTATTTATTGAGCATCAAGTTGAGCCTGACGCTCACGGTCACGCCTGAGCAACGGCGCCAAAAACTTGCCCGTATAACTCTGCGGACAGTCCGCGACCTGCTCCGGTGTGCCCGAAACCACGACGGTTCCGCCGCCGTTACCGCCCTCGGGACCCATATCGATTAGGCGGTCGGCAACCTTGATGACATCAAGGTTGTGTTCAATCACCAGCACCGTGTTGCCCGCATCGACCAAGCGCTGCAGCACATCGAGCAGCTGGCGGACGTCCTCAAAATGAAGGCCGGTCGTCGGCTCGTCCAAAATATAGAACGTCTTGCCCGTCTGGCGTCGATGAAGCTCCTTGGCGAGCTTCACACGCTGCGCCTCGCCGCCCGAAAGCGTCGTGGCGGGCTGGCCCAGGCTCACGTAGCCCAAGCCTACATCGTACAGCGTCTGGAGCTTTCGCTTGATCTGCGGGATATTCCCAAAGAAAGCCAGTGCCTCGGCCACGCTCATGTCAAGTACGTCCGAGATAGTCTTGCCACGGTAGGTGACCTCGAGTGTCTCGCGGTTGTAGCGTTTACCGCCGCAAACTTCGCAGGGAACGTAGATATCGGGAAGGAAGTGCATCTCGATCTTGATCTGTCCGTCGCCCTTGCACGCCTCACAGCGCCCGCCACTCACATTAAAGGAGAAACGACCCGGCGAGTAGCCGCGCGCCTTCGACTCCGGCGTACTCGCAAACAGCGCGCGAAGATCATCCCACAGGCCGATATAGGTAGCAGGGTTGGAACGCGGCGTGCGGCCAATCGGCGACTGGTCGATATCGATAACCTTATCGATACACTCGATGCCCTCGATTTTCTTATACGGACCCACAGGGCGCGTCGAACGGTGAATGGCATTCGTAAGGGCAGGTGCGATAGTGTCGGTAACCAGGGAGCTCTTACCCGATCCCGACACGCCGGTAACGACCGTAAGCGTACCAAACTCGATCTTGGCGGTAACGTTTTTGAGGTTGTTGGCGCGGGCGCCCGTGATCTTAAGGCAGCCGCGACCGGGCTTGCGGCGCTCATCGGGAACCCGGATCATTCGTTTGCCGGTCAGATAAGCGCCCGTCATCGACTCGGGACACGCCATGATATCGGCAGGCGTTCCCGCCGCGACTACGTGTCCGCCGTTCACGCCCGCGCCGGGGCCTATGTCGATCACATAGTCGGCAGCACGAATCGTATCCTCATCATGCTCGACGACGATGACGGTATTGCCGATATCGCGTAGGCGCTCAAGCGTCTTGATCAGGCGCTCGTTATCGCGCTGATGGAGGCCAATCGATGGCTCGTCCAAAATGTACAGGACACCCATGAGGCCGGCGCCGATCTGCGTTGCCAGGCGAATGCGCTGGGCCTCGCCTCCGGAAAGCGTCGCCGAGGCACGATCGAGGGTCAGATAGTCGAGTCCGACATCGACCAGAAAACGCAGGCGCTCCAGGATTTCCTTGACGATGCGTCCGCCGATAAACTGTTGGCGCTCGGTGAGTTCCAGGCCCTCAAAAAACTCGAGCGACTCACGGCACGACAGACAACAAACCTCGTAAATGGACTTGCCGCCCACGGTGACGGCGAGCATCTCGGGGCGCAAACGAGCGCCGTGGCAGCTCGAGCACGGCTCCTCGCGGATGTACTTCTCCAAGCGCGCCTTGGTGTTCTCATTCGTCGTCTCGGTATAGCGCTCGTACAGGATATTGCGCACACCCGAGAACTTGGTGTCCCACTGGCTGCGGCGCCCATCGAGCTTTTGATAGTCGACCGAAATCTTCTGGTCGCCCATGCCGTCTAAAAACGCACGACACACCCGCGGAGGCAGATCCTCCCACGGCGTATCGACGCTCACCTTAAAGTGTTTGCAGACCGCAGCGAAAATCTGCGGATAGTAGTTAGAGTTGCCAAACAGGCTGCCAAAGACCCCGTCGGCGATCGACTTCGAGGGGTCTTCGATTAGGGCCTCGGCATCGACCGTCTTCTTAAAGCCCAGGCCATCGCACTCGGGGCACGCGCCATAGGGCGCGTTGAACGAGAAATCACGCGGCTGCAGGTCATCGATGGAGTGTCCATGCTCCGGGCACGCTAACGCCAGCGAATACTCCAGCAACTCGCCTTCGGTCCCCTCGGGAGCGTCGCGGTCGGGCAGCAAGTATACGTTCACATTGCCGTGCGCCAGCGCAGTCGCCTGTTCAACGGACTCGGCAATACGGCCCAGCGAGTTCTCGCGAATCACGATGCGGTCGACCACGACCTCGATATCGTGCTTGAATTTCTTATCCAAATCGATAGGGTCATCAAGCGAGCGAACCTCGCCGTCGACACGCACGCGGCTAAAGCCCTCGGCGCGAAGGTCCTCAAACAGCTTGGTGTACTCGCCTTTTCGCCCGCGCACCACCGGTGCCAGCACAAACGCGCGGCGGCCCTCCCCCGCCGCCAGGACCTTATCGGCGACCTGGTCGGTCGTCTGGCGCTCAATGACGCGGCCGCATTCGGGACAGTGCGGGGTGCCCACACGGGCGAACAGCAGACGCAGATAGTCATAAATCTCGGTTACGGTGCCAACCGTCGAGCGAGGGTTTTTAGATGTCGTCTTTTGGTCGATCGACACCGCCGGCGAAAGGCCGTCGATTGAATCCAAGTCGGGTTTGTCCATCTGGCCCAAGAACTGGCGCGCATAACTCGAAAGGCTCTCGACGTATCGACGCTGGCCCTCGGCATAGATAGTGTCGAATGCCAGCGAACTCTTGCCCGAGCCAGAAAGACCGGTAATGACCACGAGTTGGTCACGCGGAATGGAAACATCGATATCACGGAGGTTGTGCTCACGAGCGCCGCGAATAACGATAGAGGAATCAGACATGGAAGCTCCTTGCCTCCTATTGCATCGAATCATACTGCCGATGAGTTTAGCGCACTCGACGCGCACAGATGTTCGTAATACAAGATTCGCAGACCTTTAGCTTTGCGTATCGGGCGCTTTGTTTCTCGAAATGCCGTGGA
>CABUDB010000227.1 GCA_902490245.1 uncultured Collinsella sp. | reverse complement strand
TAGTCATTGGCGTAGCTGTAATTCTCGCCGCCGACTTCTCTGACCTTCTGCAAGGGCAAGGGCGTGCGCGTCATTTGGCTTAAAGGCGAAACCGATATGCTGGGCGCGCTCGAGGAAGTCGAGTCGTTTGGCGAGTTTGCAAAGCGCAACAATGCCGTTGCATCGACGGACGTTAAGTCTTTTGAACATCTGGTCTGCACCGAGCAACTTTCTCGTCGCCTGGGCTTTAAGGTGGGCGAGAAGTTGATTCGCGTGGTGCGCGTCCGTAGCCTTAACGGTAATGCTCGCCAGGTGGACCACGGCTATTTTCTGGAGTCGATCGCCAAAGGCCTGACGCCCGAGATCGCCGCAAGGTCAATTTACGACTATCTGGAGCACAAGCGCGGCGTCAAAGTGATGGCGAGCCGCCGTACGGTGAGTGTCGAGCTCGCCAACGATGAGGACTGCAGCTACTTGGACCTTGGTAAGTACAACTGCGTCGCCGTCATGGAGAGCCAATCGTACACCTCGGATGGCATCTTGTTCGAGGTCACGCATGCCCGCACGCATCCCGAGATCTTCCACTACCGCGTCAACTCCAAGCGATAGCCGGCTAGCTCGCAGCCTGACGAGACTCATGCCCTCAAAGCGAAAACGCCCGGTCAAACCGACGATGCATCGGCTTGACCGGGCGTTTTCTCTGCATTCGATAACAATTAATTGTTTATATAAAACTTGTCAAGTATCAAGTTGAAATTACCGTTCACCGAAGTTTTTCTACCGCTCTAGTAATACTTGTTCAAACAACTAGCCAAATAGCGTATCGTACTAATCAGCAAAATGGGCAAAGTCCCCGAGCCAATCTCCGAAGGCGGCGGCAAAGGGTGCCGCCACGGTGTGAAAGGGTGGATTGTAATGAAGAACGAAATGAGCAGAAGGCAGTTCCTGGGCTTTGCTGGTTCCGCGGCTGCGGTTCTTGGTCTGGGCCTCGTGGGCTGCGGTGGTTCTGCCGGCTCTGGCTCCTCTGCTTCTGGTGACGCTGCCGAGGTCTACTTCCTCCAGTTCAAGCCCGAGGTCGACAAGGAGTGGAAGGAGATCGCCAAGGCGTACAAGAAGGAGAAGGGCGTCGAGGTCAAGATCGTGACCGCCGCCTCCAACACCTACGAGGAGAAGCTCAAGTCCGAGATGTCCAAGAGCTCCGCTCCGACGCTGTTCCAGGTCAACGGCCCCACCGGCCTTAAGAACTGGAAGGACTACTGCGCCGATCTTTCCGACACCAAGCTCCGCGGCGAGCTCATCGACGACTCCCTGGCGCTGCAGTCCGACGGCAAGGATCTGGGTATCGACTGGGTTCAGGAGAGCTACGGCATCATCTACAACAAGGAGCTCCTCGAGAAGGCCGGCTACAAGGCCGAGGACATCAACTCCTTCGACAAGCTGAAGGCTTGCGCCGATGACATCCAGGCCCGCAAGGACGAGCTCGGCGTTGACGGTGCCTTCACTTCCGCCGGTATGGATGACTCCTCCAGCTGGCGCTACACCACGCACCTCGCCAACCTCCCGCTCTACTACGAGTTCGAGAAGGAGCACAATCAGGAGGACGACGAGATCAAGGGCGAGTATCTCGACAACTTTAAGCAGATCTTCGACCTGTATATCACCGACTCCACCTGCGATCCTTCGCAGCTTGCCTCCAAGACCGGCGACGACGCCACCAACGAGTTCGCAACCGGCAAGGCCGTCTTCTATCAGAACGGCTCTTGGGCCTATGCTGATCTCACCAAGGCCGGCATGACCGACGACCAGCTCGGCATGCTGCCGATCTACATCGGCGTTGACGGCGAGGAGAACCAGGGCCTGTGCTCCGGCGGCGAGAACTACTGGTGCGTGAGCTCCCAGGCTTCCGAGGATGCTCAGAAGGCCACCGAGGACTTCATGTATTGGTGCGTCACTTCTGACACCGCCACCAGCATCATCGCTGACAAGATGGGTCTGACCGCCCCGTTCAAGAGCGCTAAGGAGACCACCAACGTCTTCTCGCAGCAGGCCGTTGCTATGGCCAAAGACGGCAAGAAGACCGTTGCTTGGGACTTCGTTTACATCCCCTCTGAGGAGTGGAAGAAGAACCTCAAGCAGGCTCTGATCGCCTATGCTGCCGACAACAGCAAGTGGGACGGCGTCAAGAACGCCTTCGTGGATGGCTGGAAGACCGAGAAGGCTGCTTCCGAGTAAGCAATTGCTGCCCAAGCTATCTGATTAGCGACAGGGGGCGGGCAGACGTTGGTTTGCCCGCCCCCTGCATATTGAAAGGACCCTTCTATGGGCAAAGCACTCAAGCGCTGGTGGCCGCTCTTTATGCTGCCCACGTGCCTGGCGTTTATGATCGGGTTCGTGATTCCCTTTATCCAGGGCTTCTATCTCTCGTTCTGCCAGTTTATTACCATCAACAACGCGCATTTTGTCGGTATCGAGAACTATGTGCGCGCACTGTCCGATCCGCAGTTTGCCACGTCGTTCTTCTTTACCGTGGCGTTTGCCTTCCTGTCGACGGTGCTCATCAACGTGATTGCCCTCGCCATTGCGCAGGCGCTCACCCGCAAGGCACTCAAGGGCACCAACATCTTCCGTACGATCTTCTTTATGCCTAACCTGATCGGCGGCATCGTGCTGGGCTACATTTGGCAGATTCTGATCAACTGCCTGCTCTCCAACGTGGGCGCCCAGCTCATTGCCCTTAACTCTGCTGCTGGCTTCTGGGGCCTTATCATCCTGACCCTGTGGCAGCAGGTCGGCTACATGATGATCATCTACATCGCCGGTCTGCAGTCCATTCCGTCCGACTACATCGAGGCCGCCAAGGTCGACGGTGCTACGGCATGGCAGACGTTTTGGAAGGTTAAGATCCCTAACCTGATGCCGACCATCACCATCTGCCTGTTCCTGTCCATCACCAACGGCTTTAAGCTGTTCGACCAGAACCTGGCCCTTACCGGCGGCGCTCCCGCGCACTCCACCGAGATGCTCGCCCTGAACATCTACAACACGTTCTACTCGCGTGCCGGCATCGCATGGCAGGGCATTGGCCAGGCCAAGGCAGTCATCTTCTGCATCCTGGTCGTCGCTATCTCTATGATTCAGCTTAAGGCCACGAGGTCCAAGGAGGTGCAGCAGTAATGAAACGCGATAAGGCTATCAACCGCGCGCTCTCGATTTTCTTTACGATTCTGTCGCTCGCGTGGATCTACCCCGTGTTCATGATTCAGCGGCATCACCGTCAACTGTGTGGCCTCGGGTGCCAT
>CABUDB010000226.1 GCA_902490245.1 uncultured Collinsella sp. | reverse complement strand
TTACATAGCTGCCAAAGAGCAGCCCTTCCTGTGGGTGTCTGGTCCGCTTTGAGCGGTCGGGCATCTATTTTTTTGACTGTGTCAGCAGTCAAGACATGTGAGGAAGGAGATCGATGGGCACGACTTCCCCCAAGGCGGTCATCATGGACGAGACCGCCGTCAATCGAGCGATGACCCGCATCGCGCACGAGATTCTCGAGCGCAACGAGGGCTGTGAAGACCTCGCTCTGGTCGGCATCGTCACGCGCGGCGACCTTCTGGCAAAGAAGCTCGCCGAGGAGATCAAGGAGATCGAGGGCGTCGACGTTCCGCTCGGCAGCCTCGACATCAGCTTCTATCGCGATGACTATGCGACCAATTTCGCTCCCGCGATCCACGCCACCAACATTCCCTTCAGCGTCGACGGCAAGCGCGTCGTGCTGGTGGACGACATCCTGTATACGGGTCGTACCATTCGCGCCGCTCTGGACGCCGTCATGGACCTGGGCCGTCCGAGCCGCATCGAGCTGGCGGTCCTCGTTGACCGCGGCCACCGTGAGCTCCCCATCTCGCCGGACTTTGTCGGCAAGAACGTTCCCTCGTCGCATGAGGAGAACGTGCACCTATATATGAAGGAAGTCGACGGCCACACCGCTGTCGAGATTAACGACGTCGCGCCGGGTTCCCATGTGGGCTCCGCGCCGCTGGGAGGTGAGTAGTACCGTGGCGTTCAACCATAAGCACCTGATCGACATTACCGAGTACTCCGAAGAGGACATCAAGCTCATCCTCGAGACCGCCAAGGCGTTCTCCGAGGTCAACGAGCGTGCGATCAAAAAGGTCCCCACGCTCAAGGGCAAGACCATCGTCAACATGTTTAACGAGCCCTCGACGCGCACGCGCAGCTCCTTCGAGCTTGCCGAGAAGCGTCTTTCGGCCGACAGCCTCAACTTTGGCGGCTCCTCGACCTCCACGGTCAAGGGCGAGAGCCTCGTCGATACCGTCGAGACCCTCAACGCCTATAAGATCGACTGCATCGTCGTGCGCGACAAGCACGCCGGCGCGCCCTACATCGTCACGCAGAACTCGCCCGCGAGCGTCATCTGCGCCGGCGACGGCAAGCACAACCACCCCACGCAGGCCCTGCTCGACCTGTACACCATCTGGGAGCACAAGGGCGACTTCCACGGTCTGAAGGTCGCCGTCGTCGGCGATATCGCGCACTCCCGTGTCTGCGGCTCGCTGATCCCCGCCCTTAAGATCATGGGCTGCGAGACCTACGCCGTCGCCCCCGGCACGCTGCTGCCGCCGGCGCCCGAGGTCCTGGGCTGCGACCACGTGACGAGCGATCTCGATTCCGTCCTGCCCGAGCTGGACGTCGTCTACATGCTGCGCGTGCAGCAGGAGCGCCTCGAGGGTGCCCCGTTCCCGACCATTCGCGAGTACCACAAGCTCTTCGGCCTGACCAAGGACCGCGAGAAGCTCATGAAGCCCGATGCGATCATCTGCCACCCGGGCCCCATCAACCGCGGCGTCGAGTTCGACTCCTATATGGCCGACCACCCGCAACGCTCCGTCATCCTGGAGCAGGTCTACGCCGGTATCTGCGTGCGTATGGCTATCCTGTATCTGCTGCTTGGAGGTGCCGATAATGGCCTTGCTTCTTAAGAATGCCCACGTCGTCGACCCGTCCGTCGAGCTTGACGGTGTCGTTGACGTCCTGATTGACGGCGACAAGATCGCCGAGGTCGGCGAGAATCTCGCCGTCGAGGGAGCCGAGGTCCGCGACCTTTCCGGCAAGTACCTCGTCCCCGGTCTGGTGGATATGCACGTTCACCTTCGCGAGCCCGGCTACGAGGTCAAAGAGGACATCGAGAGCGGCACCCGCGCAGCTGCCAAGGGCGGCTTTACCGGCGTGTGCTCCATGCCCAACACCGATCCCGTCACCGATAACGGCACCGTCGTGGAGTTCGTCAAGTCCCGCGCTGCCGAGGTCGGTCACTGCCGCGTCTATCCGTCGGGCGCCATGACCCGCGGTCTTAAGGGCGAGGCTATGTCCGAGATGGGCGATATGGTCGCCCACGGCGCCGTCGCCTTCACCGACGACGGTCGCGGCGTGCAGGGCGCGGGCATGCTCCGTCGCTGCATGGACTACGGCAAGATGTTCGGCAAGGTCTTTATGAGCCACTGCCAGGACGAGGACCTGGTCGGCCACGGCCAGATCAACGAGGGCAAGGTCTCTACCCGTTTGGCTCTCGAGGGCTGGCCGGCTGCCGGCGAGGAGCTCCAGATCGCCCGCGACATCGAGATCGCCAAGCTGACCGGCGCCAAGCTGCACATCCAGCACATCTCCACCGCCCATGGCCTGGAGCTCGTGCGCGCCGGCAAGGCCGCTGGCGTTCAGGTTACCTGCGAGGCCACGCCGCACCACATGTTCCTGACCGAGAACGACCTAGACGAGACCTACAACACCTCGCTCAAGGTCAACCCGCCGCTGCGTACCGAGGAAGATGCCGAGGCCATCCGTCAGGGCGTCATCGACGGCACCGTCGACGCTATCGTCACCGATCACGCTCCCCATACCCCGTGGGAGAAGGCCCGTGAGTTCGAGCTTGCGCCCTTTGGCATGATCGGTCTCGAGACTTCGCTGTCGCTTGTGCTCACCGAGCTGGTCAACACGGGCAAGATGAGCGTGGGCCGCATGGTCGAGCTCATGGCCATCAAGCCGCGTGAGATTCTGGGTCTCGACCAGGTTCAGGTCAAGGCGGGCTCCGTTGCCGACCTGACCGTGTTCGACCCCTCTGCCACCTGGACGGTCGGCGAGGACGGTTACGAGTCGCGCGCCGAGAACTCCGGTTTTGCCGGCCGCACGCTTACCGGTCGTGCCACCGATGTGTTTGTCGGCGGTAAGCAGACGCTCGCCGACGGCTGCATCTGCTAGCATAGCCTTATCGCTTTTGTGCGCGGTGCCCTTGCGGTGCCGCGCTTTCTGTTCGCCTGAACCATGCAACCGCATGGGGGATTGGAGCGTCTATGCCCACACCTTCCACTGCACGCATGCACGACTTCGAGGTCGTCTCGAACCAGGAGATCGCCGACGGCATCTTCTCGCTCGTTATCTCGGCCCCCAAGCTTGCAAGTGCGCTCAAGCCCGGCCAGTTTGTGAACATTGCCGTGCCCGGCGATGCGTCCTCGCTGCTTCGCGTGCCCCTGAGCTTCTATCGCGCCGACGCCCAGGCCGGCACCGTCGAGCTGTGGTACGCCGTCGTGGGCGACGACACCCGTCGTCTGTCGCAGATGGCCCCCGGTTCCACCTCTAATCTGCTGGGCC
>CABUDB010000225.1 GCA_902490245.1 uncultured Collinsella sp. | reverse complement strand
ACGTGGGCATCTTCCGCACCAAGCTCGCGCAGCTCTTCAGCCAGCACGTTGGCAAGGTCAAACTGAACGGTGCTCGAAGGTACCTGGTCGCAGTTTGCATCCTCGGACTGCGTGTTGATCTGGACGTAGCGCAAAAAGCGTTCAAGGACATCGGGGTTCGTGGTGGTGTTTTCCATAAAGACCGCTCCAATCTTGGTCGTCGTGTGCAACAAGAACTCTAGCACGGTATGCCACGGCATACCGCGACGCTTGGATGGGGTAGAATCAGCCATTGAATGCAGAAGGGACGGAAGATCATGGATACGACAAATAGCTCGCGCGAACTACATCTGACGGTGGCGAACGAAGACTACTTGGAGTGCATGGTTCGCATTGAAAGCGAAGAGGGGGAAACCAACGGCGTGCGATCGGTCGACATCGCGCAGCGCCTTGGCGTCTCCAAGGCATCGGTCAATAAAGCGGTTTCGGCGCTCAAGGCATCCGAGCTTGTCGAGCAATCGCACTACGGCAAGGTAGTCCTGACCGATCGCGGCCGCGAGGTTGGCACGGCTATCTGGTACCGTCATCGCCTCGTCCGCACGTTTTTGGTTCAGGAGCTCGGTGTCGAATTTGAGCGAGCCGATTCCGAGGCCTGCATGATGGAGCATGCGCTATCCGAGGACACGATGAACCGCTGGCTCGCCTATCTCGAAAAACAGGGAATCAGCGTCGAGGAATAGCGGGATATGTATGGATACGAGTTATTACAACCGCTTTGGTGCCGAGGAACTTACGCGCCGCTTGTCGAGCGAGACCTTGTTGGCGCAGGGCCCCATGGGCAGTGTTCTGTTGAGTGAGTACGATGCCGCCGATATTCCACCGGCGTTTTGGAATCTGGCAGAGCCGCAGACCGTTTCTCGTATCCATCGCTTGTATGTCGCCGCCGGCGCGCAGGTACTCATTACCAATACCTTTCAGGCATCAAGCTATGCCCTCAAGCACGACCAGATTGCGCCGTCCGTGGCGGAGGTCAATCGCGGGGCCGTCGACGATGCCCGCCAGGCGCACCCTCAGCTGCTGCTGGGCTCGATGGGTCCGATCGGTATTGAGTGGTTTGCCGAGGACTCTGCCGAGTTTCGTGAGATCCGAGGCATTGCGCGCGAACAGGCGCACGCCTTGCTCAATGCTGGTGTTGATGGTCTGCTGATCGAGACGGTGACGTCTATCCGTAATTTGCAGCCCATGCTTGCCGGCGCTCGAGATGCCGCTGACGGCATGCCTGTCCTGGTGAGTTTTGTCGTTGATGACAAAGGCGACCTGTTGGGCGATGGCCTCAACATCGAGGCAGCCGTTTTGTACGCCGAAAAACACGGCGCAAACTCGGTTGGTGTTAATTGCTGTTCGCTTGCGGCCGCGAACGCGGCGGTGCCTAGGATGGTTGCATCGGCGACTACTCCCGTCACGGTGCGTCCCAACGTGGGCGATCCGGTCCAGACTCAGGATGGCCCCGTATGGCACGAGAACCCCGAAGCTTTCGCGCGCGCATGCATTGAATGGAGACATGCCAGTGCCGCAATGGTGGGCAGTTGCTGTGGAACCACGGCAATCACTACGGCAGCGATGGCCGAGGCGCTCGATATATAAAGGGCAAAACCGCTCCATACGGGGCGGTTTTTTTATTGCCTGCATGTCCTCGGCAGCATTTGCCCAAATGGTGAATGCTGGTGCCGGCAGGTTGCCGAGTGTGTATCGCGGGTATACCTCATGCGTACCATGATCCAAACACTGTGAGGTGTCTGCGCGTGTGCGCGATAATTCATTTTGGAACTGACGGTTGGCGCGCTCGCGTCGATGAGGACTTCACTGCCGATAACGTTGCCCGTATCGCCGATGCCGTCGGCGAGTTGTGGCAAAAGACCAATCCGGGCAAAACGGTATATATAGGGTTCGACACTCGGCCCCTGGCGCGCGAGTTCGCTGAGCTTGCGGCGGGTGTGCTAGCAGCGCACGGGCTAGACGCCGTGCTCGCTTCGCGACCTGTTCCGACCCCTGCTCTTACGTGGGCGGCGGCTTATGACGGTGAGGCGTGCGGCGCGCTCATGGTGACGGGGTCCCATCATCCGCAGGGTTATCTGTGTCTCAAGATTCGCATGGGTGACGGCTCGACCGCCAACCAGGATGTCATCGAAGAGCTCGAAGAGACCATGGCTCCCGAGCCAATGGGGATCGAGGGGCAATATCGCACCGCGGATATCATTCCTGACTATATGCAAGCGGTGGCATCGTTTGTCGATGCCGAAGCCATCCGCGCCGCGCACCTGCGCGTGGTTGTTGACCCCATGGGCGGCGCAGCCCAGGGCTATCTAGCCGACTTGCTGCGCGAGCTTGGCGTTGAGGTGCACGAGATTCACGCCGGGCAGGCGCCTGACCAAGAAGATATCTGCCCCGACCCCGTTGAGCCGTGGGTGGACGCTTGCGAGCATACGGTTATCGAGGACGGAGCTTGCGCTGGCCTGGTGACCGACGGCGACGCCGACCGTATCGGCGCGGTTGACGAGCGCGGCAGATATATACATCCGCATCAGATCATGGCGCTCGTTTTGGGCGACTTGGTTCAATTTCGTAATTTGGAGGGGCGCGTCGTCGTCAATCTTTCGTGCTCGACGCTCGTGCGTCGCATTGCCGAGGCGCTTGGCTGCCGCGTGACCGTCAAACCAGTCGGTTTCAAATATATAGCGGCGGAGATGAAGAAGGGCGGCGTCCTCATGGGCGGCGAAGAAGCCGGCGGTATCGGCATCGCCGCGCATATGCCCGAGCGCGATGGAATCCTCGCCTGTCTGATTCTGTGTGAGCTTATGGCAAAGACGGACGCGCCTTTGGGCGTTCTGGTCGACCAACTCGAGGACAGATTTGGTAAGACGAGTTACGGTCGACGCGATTTGCGCCTTGAGGCCGAAGATGCCGAAACGTTACGAACCCTGCTGCCGGGCGTAAACCCCAAGTCGATTTGTGGCAAGGTGCCGCAAAACGTTAGTCATATGGACGGCTTGCGTCTGTCATTCGAGGATGACACGTGGCTGCTGGTCCGTCCTAGCGGGACCGAACCAGTGGTGCGCGTCTACGCCGAGGGGTTCTCGGTGGAAGAACGTGATGAGTTGCTCGATGCTGGCTGTGCTTTAGCTAGGGGGACGTATCCGCTCTAACCATGAGATTGCCTTATATAAAGAGATGCTCGGCGAGCGGTAGTTAACGGCTGGCAAACGTTAGTCGGATCCAAAATTGTGTAGGAAATGTGTATGCCCAGATTCCCGCCCCCGGCGCCCCTCCGGTCTGGC
>CABUDB010000224.1 GCA_902490245.1 uncultured Collinsella sp. | reverse complement strand
GGTCAGCGCCCTCTCATTTCACGTCACCTTGGCGCAAATGCGGCTCGCTCGCTGTTGGCGACTGACATCAGGTGCGCCACTGTTGACATTCGACACTTGGGCAGCTAAAAGGCCCCGTCCCAAATTTGCTGCTCCGCTCGCAACTTATCTTGCCGATGGAGTTGTCGTCGTTTCGTTCGTCTGGGTCGTTTCGGCGTCGTCGTCTTGCTCGTCCTCGTCCTTTTGAGCGTCGGCGATGGTGGAGGCTGCCGCGACCATGCCGCGCTGGGGCGCGACGCCCGTCTGGGTCTGAGCGCCCTCGACAACTTCTGTGCCTGCATGCGCGAGCTCGGGCGATTTAAACACCGCGTCCAAGTTGGCGCCACCGCCGGCGTAGCCAAGCGCAGCGAGTGCGATGACGATCACTGCAACGACGACCGCGATCGGCACATAACGATGCCAACCAGCAGGATTGAGCCCACTGCGGCGAGCCGCCCCGCGGCTGATGTAGCCGAGCGTTCCGTCGTGCTTGAGCTTTGAGCCCACCACGCGCTTGCGGCCCCACAGCGAGGACTCTGCCTGCATGGCCAAGCGAGCGCTTGCCGAAGGATAGCCATATTTAGTGCGCTTGAACGAGCCATCAAACCCCGAGGCGTGTTTGCCCCACGTTACCGATGTCGTGCGTCGGTTGACCGGCGCGGCGCTCCGCCTTCTGCGGCTCGGTTTTGTAGTCTCAGCCATACGCCCCCGCACGCCGTAACCAAATCGAAACAATAACGCTTTGGACTGTAGCACACGCGTCGCGCGCGGTCACGGACGCCTCGCTCAACGGTCATCGTCCTTCAGCAAGCGCCACAGCGTTGTTCGGCTTATGCCCAGCACCTCCGCCGCACGGGTTCGGTTGCCATGGAGATGATCTACAACCAGATGCGCGATATCTCGCTCGGTATCGGTCAGCGGTCGCAGGATATACAGGTCGCTTTCGAGTGTCGGGGCGCCAAAGGTTGCGGTCTTAATCACGTCCTCTTGGGCTAGCACTTCCTCCGCCACAGCGCGATCCACCGTGCCCGCCCCCACCAATATATACAGTCGTTCCGAGACCTCGCGGAGCTGCAGATAATTGCGCGGCCAGCGGTAAGCATCGAGCGCCTTCGTCGCCGCGGCAGACAGCGTGGGCGCTGCCGTCCCAAATGCACCAGCGAGATATTCCAAATAGCGCGCAACCTTCGTCGACGCGGCTCCCTGCTCGACGATTGCCGGCGCCACGCTCACCGCACAGGCGAAGCGCTCAGTCACAAAGGCAGCTTGATCACTTTCGCTGCCGCCCGGCATGTCATTCGCCGTCAGCACCACATGGCAGCGCGTCGCCAACGCGGTGTCGGCCATCGTGGAAACGAGCTCGCGAAGGCGCTGGGGGCCAACCGCATTCCAGCCCGCAATGCAAAGTGTCAGCCCCGTTTGGAACAACGGCGATTCGGCGCTTTTGAGCACGTGGCGCCAACCGCGATCGGTAAGCTCATCGAGCGCAACGGCAACAAAGGGTTGATCGGCAAAAGGACCGTCCAGATAGAGGCGCTTGGCGATCTCGACCTGACCCGCTCCCAGCTCGCCCTCGAGCATAAGGGGCACGCCGCGCGCGTAGCTCTCGGCGACCGGCGCAGCTACCGAGGCCGCCCCCTCAACGATGCCGTACGCGCTCGATTCGTAGCGGGCCTCAACTTCGTCGGCGTTGAGCCACTCGATGCCCGCATGTGCCGCGGCGCCGCGCACCTCGCGGACCACGACGACCCAAAGGCCCCCGCCCTCTTTGTCGGTGGGGCGAACGGTCAGGCTCAGGCGCGTACCCGCACGCCCCATAACCAGACGCGCGCCGTCTCCTATACGGTCGAGGCGCTCAGCGACAAAAGTCGCCACATCCCGCTCAAGCGCCGCGTCATTCATGGTCGAGATCACGACGTCCCCACGCGCATCGATTGCCAATGCCGAGGCCCCGGCAGCAGCCAGGGCCTCGGTCAAGATGTTTAGCTTGGCATCGCTATCCATGATTTGCCCCTGTCCGTGGCGACGTGCAACCGCCGACAGTCGCACGACCGAGTGTTTCAAAATTGAACGATATTGCTCACCAAACACTATAGGGCAGAAAGCGCTGTCCTGCGAGTATAGGTGTTGCCCCGCATCGCCATCCTGGCGGGGCGATAAGAGCTCTTCGGGACCTATAAACCTGCGGACAAGCCATACCCGCAAGAGCTCCTATCGCTCCACCGCGAGGATGCGCTCACCAACATGCAGCACGCAAATAAGCTACTTCTCTACCAGATTCCCAGCATGTGCTGCATTCCCAAACTCATGCACGCAATGCCAATCCAGCAGCAAAAGCCCAATGCGATGGGCTTACCGCCCTTTTTGACCAGCTCGACGATATCGGTATTAAAGCCAATGGCCGCCATGGCCATCACAATAAAGAACTTCGACAGCTCCTTGATGGGCGCCGTAACGGATGCAGGAAGCTGAAGCACTGTGGTGATTACACTCGCCAGCACAAAGAACAGCACGAACATGGGAAACGCGCGTTTAAGCGAGAACGTGCTTTTGGCGTCGCCGCCGGCCTTGCGCGCCAGATGCATCTGCCAGCATGCGAGAGCCAACGTGATGGGAATAATGGCCAGCGTTCTGGTGAGCTTGACCACTGTGGCGCTTTCGAGCACATTGGCGCCGGGATGCATACTGTCCCAGGCGCTCGCCGCAGCCGTTACCGACGAGGTGTCGTTGATGGCGGTGCCGGCAAACAGGCCAAAGCCCTCGTTGGTCAGCCCGAGCATGCCGCCGAGCGTCGGAAACACGAGCGCCGCGATAACGTTAAACAGGAAGATGACCGAAATAGCCTGGGCAATCTCACGATCGTCGGCATCGATGACGGGCGCGGTCGCGGCGATGGCAGAACCGCCGCAAATCGACGAACCCACACCCACAAGCGTCGCGATCTTGCTCGGCACGTTCATGACGCGGCAAAGCACGAAGGCGATGACAAGCGAGGTCGAGATCGTCGCCACGATAATCGGCAGCGACTGAGCGCCTTTGGACAGAATCTGCGAGAGGTTCATGCCAAAGCCAAGCAGGATTACCGCGTACTGCAAGACTTTTTTAGACGTATAGGTGACACCGGCGGCGAGCTGTTCGCGACGATTCTTGGGAAAGACGAGCGCCAGGACCATGCCAAAGAGGATGGCAAACACCGGCCCGCCGACCACCTCAATCTGTTTGCCGAGCAACGTCGCGGGGATGGCGACGATCAGGCAGAACAAGACGCCCTTCCAGCGCTCGCGTACGATATTCGCCAGTTGCATATGGGATTCCTTCTTT
>CABUDB010000223.1 GCA_902490245.1 uncultured Collinsella sp. | reverse complement strand
AGTCTGTTTCAATGAAGATGAGAATCAAGGCAGACTCGCCCCGCCCGCCCCGTCATCTGTGGTTTACGTGGGGGCATGCGAAGCGCGGGTATACTAACCGGCGGCGAATCTGCTCCATCGCTTATAGCTGCTGCGTCTGGACGGCGCGTGATAGGGCTGCCAAAGCGATCGCCAGCGTGCTGAGCAACGTCCTCTCTGTGCGCACCTGTTTTTGTATGTATTAGCGCACTACCAAGCACGCTCGCGCGGCCGCATGCCGTGCCCATAACGCGTGCAGATAAGGAACAACAACATATGCGTAATTCTGTATCCGACGTCACGGACGCCGAGATTCTGGACGAGGCCCGCGAGGCCATGACCCAGGCTGCCTTTGATGCTGCCGACGAGGCCAATGCTGCCCAGGCCGTCGAGTCCGCGACCGAGAACCTGCCCGCCTTTGACGAGCTGGGACTTTCGGACGAGATGCTTCGTGCCATCGAGAACCTTGGCTACACGGCGCCCACGCCCGTGCAGGCCGGCTCGATCCCCGTGGTGCTCGAGGGTCGCGACCTGCTTGCCGCCGCTCAGACCGGCACCGGCAAGACGGCCGCCTTTTTGCTGCCGACCATGAATAACCTGGAGCACATCGCTCCGCCCAAGCCCGTGCGCGAGCGTGGCGGCCGCAACCGCCGTCGCGGCGCCAAGAAGCCCGAGGGCAACGGCCGCGGTCCCGTGATGCTCGTCATCACCCCTACGCGCGAGCTCGCCCAGCAGATCGACGAGGTTGCGAGCAAGATTGCCGACGTCACCGGCCATGTCGCCGTGACCGTCGTGGGCGGCGTGAGCTACAAGCCGCAGACCGCGGCCCTCAAGTATGGCTGTGACATCCTGGTCGCCACGCCGGGCCGTCTGGTCGATTTGATCGAGCAGGGTGCTTGCCACCTGGACGAGGTCAAGGTGCTGGTGCTCGACGAGGCCGACCGCATGCTCGACATGGGCTTTTTGCCCGCCGTCCGCCGTATTGTGCGCGAGACGCCGGCCGAGCGCCAGACGCTGCTGTTCTCGGCGACGCTCGACGAGGAGGCCGTGGGCGAGATCACCGACCTGGTGAGCGACCCGGCCCGCGTGGAGATCGCGCCTGCCACGTCGACCGCCGACACCGTCGACCAGTTTGTGTTCCCGGTGTCCATCGAGGCCAAGAACAACCTGCTGCCCGAGTTCCTCAAAAAGGAGGGCCCGGAGCGCACCATCGTCTTTATGCGCACCAAGCACCGCGCCGACAGTTGCTGCCGTCGTCTGGAGCGCAAGGGCATCAAGGCCGCCGCGATCCATGGCAACCGTAGCCAGGCCCAGCGCGAGCGCGCGCTTTCGGCCTTCCGCGACGGCACCGTCGACGTACTGGTGGCGACCGACGTGCTCGCCCGCGGCATCGACATTAGCGATGTGCGCTACGTCGTGAACTTTGACGTGCCGGCCGAGCCGACCGACTACATCCACCGCATCGGCCGTACGGGCCGCGCCGGCGAGCTGGGCTGGGCCATCACGTTTGTGACCGAGCAGGACGTCGATGAGTTCTACGAGATCGAGAAGCTCATGGACAAGACCGCCGACATCTACGAGGCCGGCGACCTGCATGTGGGCCCCAACCCGCCCGCCGTCGATCCCGAGCGCGACCCTGCCGCCTTTAAGGTGAAGAAGAAGACCAAGCGCGGCAAGTCCAAGAGCAAGAAGAAGCTCGAGCAGGCACGTCGCGACGGCAAGCGTAACGGCGACGATTACGGCGATGTGGCCGGTCGTTCCAACCGCGGTCGCGACGAGCGTCGCGGAGACGGCGAGCGCCCGAGCCGTCCCAAGCGCGGCGGCAAGACCCGCGTGCGCGAGGGCGTTCAGGCTCGCGTGGACGAGGCTGTGGAGAGCGTGGCTCGCGAGGTGGCCGCCGAGGAGCGCGGGGGTGCTGCTGAGCAGGGCCCGCGCGGCAACCGTGCCGAGCGTCGTGCCAAGCAGTTCCAGGGCGAGGCACACCGTCGTCGTCGTGAGGACGAGGACCGTGGCGGTCGTCGTCGTGTTGAGCGCGAGGACGAGGGCCGTGGTTCGCGCGGCGGCAAGCGCGGCTCGGGTGACCGTCGTCGCTCCGGTCGCGATGGCGAGCGCGGCGGGCGCGATGAGCGCCGTGGCGGCGAAGGCCGTGGTTCGCGTGACGAGCGTGGTACCCGCGGCGGCGAGCGTCGCGAGGGCGTTCGTGGCAACGGTGGCCGCAGCGGTGCCGGTCGTTCGAATGAGTCGCGTGATCGTCGCGACCCGCGTGCCAGCCGCGATCGTCGCGATGACTGGCGCAACTACGACGACACCCGCGAGGAGCGCCGTGGCGGCTATCGCGGCGGGCGCGGCGGCAACCAGGCCGGCTCCCGCGGCGGTCGTGCCGGCGGTCGCGATAACCGTGGCAGCTATGGCAACAATCGTGGCGGCAAGCGCGGCGGCAGCTCCCGTCGTCCCGGCGACGGCGGCGGCAAGCGCAAGTAACACACGTGTCGCGCGGTAAGGCGAGATGAATTTGGGCCCCGAGCAGACTATGCTCGGGGCCCTTTTTAGTGGGCGCAGTTTGAGGTGGGCCGGCTCCCTAACGAAAATGCACGGAGACGGTCGCGGCGAGAGATGTGGGCTATCGGCTTAGTTGGAGATTCGCGTATGCGGGGTTCTGGCATCGACGGAGAACGTGAAACTCCCCACTGACACGCGGCGGCTGCGGTGCCTGGGCGGACACGTCAGGGATTCCGCTCGCCGTCTGGCGCCCCTGCTGCCATCTGGCTTTCATGCTCGCATTCTTTTGGATGTGAGCGTGTCTTTTCACGGCATGCACGGGTCCCCTCGGGTGCACCGTGCATTTTTGGGAGTATTCAGCAGGCTGGGGCGGCTGCATACGCACCGGAAGCGTCTTTTTGGGCCAGCGAGATCCTTCGACAGACTATTTGGGTTGGCGGACGGGGTCCGGCGCGGCAATATCACGCGTTTCGCGTCGCGCCGGGCCCCAAAATGACGCCGATCGCGCGGCTTCCCCGATTCGCGGCGTCGCCGACGGGGACCGCGATGCTGAATACTCCGGTTTTTGCACGGTCCAAGTGAGGGTACGTTGGGACGGGAAGGGGTACCCCCGCCTTTTTATGCATGACGCAAGCGAAATTATGCAAGACAATAGGGCACCATGCACCGGATACCCAGATTGGGGGGGCGACATGCGCCGCGATACGGGGTCGGGTGCCTCACCGGGAATAGCCGCGAGGGTTACAAAACTATAGAGACATCCAAATATCGCCTAAAAACCGTTTATCGGAGAATAAATACCGTTCACCGGTCATAATGATTGTTCTGGCTT
>CABUDB010000222.1 GCA_902490245.1 uncultured Collinsella sp. | reverse complement strand
GCTGCTTCCAGGCAGGCAGAGAGTTGACGATTGTCTCATAGCTCACGCAGTAGCCCAGGCGGAACCAGCCCGGCATGCCAAAGCTATCCGAAGGCACCGCGAGCAGCTCATGCTTCTTCGCGCGCTCACAGAACGCATTCGCATCGGACTCCAGCGCTTTCACCCATAGGTAGAACGCGCCATCCGGCTCAACATAGGTGTAGCCGTACTCCGCTAGTGCATCGGTAAGCGCGGTGCGGTTGCGAGCATAGGCCTCGACATCGCTCGGTTCATCAATGCAGTCGATGATTACACGCTGGAAGAGCGCCGGTGCACACACGAAGCCCAGCGTACGGGCGGCACCGGCAACGGCGGGCATTAGACGAGCTGCCTGAGGATTCGTATTGGGAACCAGGATCCACCCGACGCGCTCGCCCGGTAGCGAAAGCGACTTGGAATACGAGTAGCACACGATGGTGTGCTCGTAGATCGAAGGCACCCAAGGCACCTCGGCGCCATAGACAATCTCGCGATACGGCTCATCAGAGATGAGCATAATCGGATTCTCGGGATCGCGCTGAGCGTTGGCCTCGCGCAGAACATTGGCCAGTCGCGTCAGCGTGTCGCGTGTATATACGGCACCGGTCGGATTGTTGGGCGAGTCGATGATGACGGCAGCCGTCTTATCGGTAATCGCCTTGAGCACGTTACTCACGCTCAGCTGGAACGTATCTTCATCGGCGAGCGCCTCAACACACGTGCAGCCGGCCTTCTCAATCCACACGCGATACTCCGGAAAGTACGGGGCGATAACAACAACCTCATCGCCCGGGTTCGTAACGGCGTTGAGCGTGCAGGTGAGCGAAGCCGCGGCACCCACCGTCATAAAGACGTCCTTGCCCTCATAGCTCGTGCCAAAGCGACGGTTGAGCGAGTCGGCGACGGCCGCTCGACATTGTGGCAGACCCGGCGCAGGCGTGTATCCATGCAGCTGGTCGCTCGGCAGCTCCAATGCCTTCTTAATGGACTCAGCAACAGCAGCGGGCGCCGGAACACTCGGGTTGCCCAGCGAAAAATCGAATACGTTCTCCGCACCGATCTGTGCCTTGCGCTCAAGGCCATAGCTAAAAATCTCACGGATGATGGAGCTTTCCGCACCGCGAGCATACATAGTTTCGTTGATCATCTGTTCCCCTTTCGCATAGGCGCTATTGTACGCTTTAGCTGAGCAAAGTGCCGCAGCAATGTTGATTGGGGACAGACTTAAATGCGTGAAAACGCTCATTTAAGTCTGTCCCCAATCAACATATCGCTCAAAAGAAAGAGCCTCCACAGGTTTCCCCGCGGAGGCTTTCGCTACAAGAACTATTTGTCGGCGTCGATGTTGCCGTCAGCGTTGGCAGCATTGCCATCTCCGGCATCATCGGATGCGGCTTCGGCATCCTCCTGCATGGCCGCCTGCGCAAAGGCCGCGGCATCAGCCGCCAGCTCCTCCTCGCTCATGCGAGGCGCGCGCTTCTTGGTCGGCATGCCGGCCGCCTTGGCATTGCGCTCCTCCTTGGCCGCCAGGATATCGCCCTCGCGCTCAAGGTAGGCATTCCACTCGTTGTCGAGCAGGGCGTTCACGGCGTCGCCTTCGACGGTCTCGCGCTCAAGCAGCACCTTCGCCATCAGATCGAGCTGATCGCGACGGGCGTCCAGGATCTCGACCGCACGACGATGGGCCTCACGCATAATGCGCTGAACCTCGATATCGATGCGGCGCGCCGTCTCCTCGGAATAATCCTGGTGATCGGCGTAATCGCGACCAAGGAACACCTGATGCTGTGCCTCGCCAAACACTTGCGTACCCAGCTCCTCGCTCATGCCCAGACGCGTAACCATCTCGCGCGCCATCTTGGTCGCACGCTCCAGGTCGTTGCTCGCGCCCGACGTGATGTCATCGCACATGAGCTCCTCGGCAACGCGACCGCCCAAGAACACGGCGAGCTCGTCGAGCATCTCGTTCTTGGTCTTGAGGAAGTGGTCCTCCTGCGGAAGCTGCAGCGTGTAGCCCAGAGCCTGACCGCGGCTGACGATCGAGATCTTGTGGACCGGATCGGAGTGCTCCAGGATGTGGCCCACCAGGGCGTGACCGCTCTCGTGGTAGGCAATCGTGGTGCGCTCGGCCTCGGTCATCACGCGACCCTTGCACTGCGGTCCGGCAATCACGCGCTCCATCGATTCCTCGACCTCGTCCATCGAGATCACGGAACGATGACGGCGAGCGGCCAGCAGCGCAGACTCGTTGAGCAGGTTCGCCAAATCGGCACCAGTAAAGCCAACGGTCATCTGGGCGAGCTTCTCAAACTTAACGTCCTCGTCCATCGGCTTGTTCTCGGCATGCACGCGCAAGATCTGCTCGCGGCCCTTCACATCCGGACGGTCGACCGTAACCTGACGGTCAAAACGGCCGGGACGCAGCAATGCCGGATCCAGGATGTCAGGACGGTTGGTCGCAGCGATCAGGATGACCGACTCGCTTTCCTCAAAGCCGTCCATCTCGACCAGCAGCTGGTTGAGCGTCTGCTCGCGCTCGTCGTGACCGCCGCCCAAGCCAGCTCCGCGCTGACGTCCCACGGCATCGATCTCATCGATGAAGATGATCGACGGGGCCTGGGACTTGGCCTCCTTAAAGAGGTCACGCACACGGCTGGCGCCGACACCTACGAACATCTCGACAAAGTCGGAACCCGAGATGCTAAAGAACGGCACGCCCGCCTCGCCGGCAACGGCCTTGGCCAGCAGCGTTTTGCCGGTGCCCGGAGGGCCAACCAGCAACACGCCACGCGGGATCTTGGCGCCCAGCTTGCGATAGCGATCCGGATCGCTCAAAAAGTCACGGATCTCCTCGAGCTCCTCGACTGCCTCGTCCACGCCGGCAACGTCTTCAAACTTGACCTTGGGGCGTGTGGCCTCGTTGGTCTTGGCGTTGGTCTTGCCAAACTGCATGTTCCTGTTGTTGGCGCCCATCATCTGGCGCATAAAGTAGAACATGATGGCGATAAGGGCGATCGTCGGAAGCACACTCATCGCCAAGTCGCCCCAAAAATCGGGATCGTTGGTGTTGACGATGTACTTGGTATCGGGGTGCTCCGCCATGAGCTCGGCAAGCGAATCGGAGCCGACATAGGTCGAGGAGAAGCTCTTGAGCTCGCTCGTATCGCCCTTGTCCTTCTTCGTCTTCCAGTAATGACCCGTCACGCTTCCGTCTTGAACCGTATAGGTCAGATCTTCGACGCGATCCTGCTTGATGGCGCTGACCATCTCGCTCGTCGCGAGCTTAACGGTATTGCTGGAGCTGGCAAAGCCGGAGCCCATATTAAAGAAGGCATAG
>CABUDB010000221.1 GCA_902490245.1 uncultured Collinsella sp. | reverse complement strand
CTTTGCTGGTATGGCGGTTTGGCGTTGGATCGGTTCTTTCTGATATATGCTGGTTGCGGCTCTTCTTTTGGGAGGAGTCGCTTTTTTGTTGCTAGGAGGTTGGCCCGTGGCTGATGGGGAGAATCGTTCTGAGCTGCTTTCTGCTGATTGGAATGGCGAATGGATGCGCTTGCAGGCTGGTCGGCGGCGGGCTGATGACTCTTTTGAGTGGGATAAGCGGGCTCGGCATTTTCGGCCGCTTGAGACTGCTCCGTATGCCCGGGACTTTATTAAGCTGTTGGCGTTAAAGCCTGGTGAATCCGTGCTTGATATGGGGTGTGGGGCTGGGTCGATTGCTATTCCGCTTGCTCAGGCTGGGCATCCTGTGATTGCAGCCGACTTCTCCCCCGCTATGTTGGGCACCCTTGATGCCGGCATTGAGTATTACGGGCTCGAGGGGCGCATAACGCCGCTTGAGCTTGCTTGGGATGATGATTGGGATTTGGTTGGACCGGTCGCGAAAGCGGTAGATGCTGCCTTTGCCAGTCGCTCTGTCACCACGACCAACCTAAAAGATGCGCTTGCAAAGCTTGATCGAACGGCTCGTCGGCGTTGTGCTGTCACGATGGTCGCTAACTCCAGCCCGCGCTATGATCTGCACCTGATGAACGCCATCGGTGCCTCGGTTACCTGCAGTAATGGCTTTGTGTATGCTTTTAATGTCCTCATTCAGATGGGTGCCCTGCCGCAGGTTACGTACTTTGAATCGCCTCGTCGCGATACCTTCGATAGCCTTGAAGCAGGCGTAGCGGATTTTTCCCGTATGCTCGAACATGGCAACGAGGATAAGATCGACCGCCTGCGCGATTACATCGCCCAGCACATGATCGAGAACCCCCATGCCGGTGAGCCGGGCTCCAAGGGTGTGCCGCAGGGACGCTACATGCTCGACCACATCCGCAAGGTCCGTTGGGCATTTATTGCATGGGAGCCAGTCTCTGCGCCCAGCTCATAGCTTGTTCGCAGCCCACGCCGCCCACTCACTCGGCATCCGCATTCTTTTTGAACTGGGCAAACGCGCCCCACACCGCGCCGTTCCTGCGCTATCGTGGGACAGCTCACGTAGATTAAGGCCCCGTCGCGGGGCGCCCCATACATAGAAAGCGAGAACCCATGGCACTGACAGGAGCCCAGGTCAAGCAGCTTCGCAGCATGGCCCATCACCTCAACCCCGCCATCATCATCGGTAAGTCCGATGTCAACGAGGGCACCGTCGAGCAGACGGTCGCCTACCTGGAGAAGCATGAGCTCGTTAAGTGCTCCGTGCTCGATGGCTCCAGTCTTTCCGCCCGCGAGGCCGCCGAAGAGCTCGCTGAGCGTTGCCACGCCGAGGTCGTCCAGGTCATCGGCCGCAAGTTCTCGCTGTATCGCGAGTCCTCGCGCAAGGACATCGAGAAGATCAAGCTCGTCTAAGAGCCAATGATCCGGCGAACCAACACATAGCAAGCTTACGGGTGCCCAAGTACTTCGGGCGCCCGTTTTTTATCGCTCGACCAGCACGCGATTGAGCCGCCCCTCCACCAAGCGCTCGTATAGACGCCGCGTCTCGGGCTCGGGCACGCCATTGACCTGCTCCCTCAGATGGTGCATATGCCCACTGTATAGCTCGACGATATCGCGCCTCCGCCCCGCCGCACTGTAGACACGCATGGCGCAGCGCACCATATCCTCACGCGCCGTTTCCTGTCGAAGACCCGACTCCGCCAGCCAAATCGCCGACTGCAGATCGTTTTCTTCTAGAGCGGCATTTGCTCCCTTAATCATGCAATCGATGTACTTTGACTGCATAATGCGTCGCATACGCAAAAAGTAGGTGGGATTACAGCCATTGGGAACATACAGCGGTCCGGCATAAAGCTGCTCAATCTTAAGGCACAGCTCAACTAAATGGGGCCCGCGCGCACCCGTGCGATTTCCCAAAACCTCGCGGCTTATCTGGTCAAACAGCCGTACATCGGTCTTGACGTAGTCGCCGTTGAGTCCGATGCATTCATTTTGGATGAGCACACACGACTTGCCATCCGGCGTCGGTCCCAAAGCCGACCGCAAGCGCGATATCGTCGAGTACAGGTTGTTGCGGGCGCTATTGAACTCGGCATGGGGCCACAACTCCATGGCCAGCGTCTCGCGGTCGACGAGCGCATCCATGCCCAGCGCAAGCCGCTCGGCAAGTGTCGCCGCCTTCTTGCGGCGCCACATTTTGTCCGTGATGGGAAACCCGTCGCGCTCGGCGCGGAACGCACCAAACATGCGAATCTCGATATGGTCGATGGTATCAACGGCTTCAACCTCGCCGGCCTGGAACAGGCGCTCGCCCTCCCCTTCCAGATCATCGCGCAGCGAGTACCGCGACAGCTCGCGCACGGGAAGCTTCTTGCGAATCCTGGTCGCCGGCTCGCCCAGACAATGCATGGCAAGGCGCGCAAAGAGCCGATACGATGGCTCCAGAATCCCCGCACGATTCATGGACATCCAGGCCGCAAGATCGCTGTCTCGGCCCGCACAGGCCAAATGCAGCGCCACCATCCAGGCCTCCGCTCCACCAACCTGCGTCTGGCTTATATCGAGTAGCTCCGCTTCCTCGCGCACCGAAACCATCGAGGTGTTACGCAGATACGCCGCGCGCTCCAACAGCAATGCGTTATCGCGCATGTACGCAATCGACTCCTCGGCAAGTTTGAGCACTTGGACCGCACGGAACTTTGCATTAACCGGCCGTCCCTCTGCCAGCGACTGCCAGCCTTCTAGCAACAGGCCAAACAGCTGAATCTGGTTGTCGCGCATGCGCACGGCAAAACGATCGAGCTCGTTGAATGCCGCGTCGTCGGTTACCGGCAAGCCGGAAAGGAGCCGCCGTGCCGCCAACACCATGCGCACCCAGATAGCCATCGCCTTGAGCCCACGTACGTCGAGCGCCTCCCGCACCACCGTCATCTCGTCGTCGCGCTCGTCGGTTCCCGCAAACGACCCGTCAAAAAGCTCCACCAGCATGCTGTCGGCCCGTATAACAATCCCCGCGATGTCGAGCTCGCAGTCGTAAGCCTTGCTCGTTTTGAGCTGCTGTAGAACGCCGCCGTCATCTCCCCGCTCGGTCAGGCAGCGCTTGACCTCGATATGCGCGGACAACATATCGAGTGCGGTATGGGATGTCTCGATTTCTGGCACGGTCAGGTTCGTAGGAAGCCCAAGCCCGTTGTCCCCATAGCAAACAGCCGTCAGTGTCTGGGCCACCCTCCATGAAACAGGGTCTATTTCGCAGGCCGACATAAAAGCGGCATATTCCATATCGTTCACTTTCAATGCCAGACTATCACGAAC
>CABUDB010000220.1 GCA_902490245.1 uncultured Collinsella sp. | reverse complement strand
TCACCGCTGCCAAAGCATGCTCCAGCACTGCGGACAAGGTGTCCCGGGACATCAGTGTGGGACAAATTAATCAGTAGTGTTTGTCCCAAATCTTAAGTATGTGGGGGCTTGCGTCTTGGGCGAGCTTGCCTTACCGAGTGCTTTCCTATTTCGCGTCGGCCCAGGTTATGCCGGTGCTGGCTTCGGCGATTAGGGGGACGCGGAGGTCTACTACGTGTTCCATGACGTCGCGGACCATGGCGGTGAGGCGCTCGACTTCGTCGACGGGACACTCAAAGTCCAGTTCGTCGTGTACCTGCAGAATCATATGGGCGGCAAAGCCTTCTTCTTCCAGGCGGCGGCTTACGCGGGCCATCGCAATCTTGATGATGTCGGCGGCGGTGCCCTGCATGGGGTGGTTCATGGCCGTGCGCTCACCAAAGCCGCGGAGCTGTGGGTTTTTGGCCTTGAGCTCGGGAATATGGCGTCTGCGGCCATACATGGTCTCGGCATAGCCCGTCTGCTTGGCTCGCGCCACCACATTGTCGAGGAACGTGCGCACGCCCGGGTAGGCCTCGTAGTAGCGATCGATCATATCGCGCGCCTCGGCCATCGAGATGTGCAGCGACTGCGACAGACCATAGGCCTGCTGGCCGTACACGATGCCAAAGTTCACGGCCTTGGCGCGGCTACGCAGGTCGGGTGTCACCTCGGACACCGGCACGCCAAATACGCGCGCGGCCGTCTCGGCATGGAAGTCCTCGCCCTCGTTGAAGGCGCGCACCAGGTGCTCGTCACCCGAAAGATGCGCGAGCAGGCGCAGCTCGATCTGCGAGTAGTCCACCGCCAAAAAGACGCTGCCCTCGCCCGCCGAGAACGCCGTCTTGACGGTACGCCCCAGCTCCGAGCGCGTCGGAATGTTTTGCAGATTGGGATCGCTCGAAGACAGGCGCCCCGTCGCGGTGATGGTCTGGTTGTACGTGGTGTGCACACGCCCGTCACCACGGCGCAGCGGGCCCAGCGTGTCCAGATAGGTCGACTTAATCTTGGACTTCTCACGCCAGTCCAAAATCAGGCGCACGATCTCGTGGTCGCGGGCAAGGTCGCTCAGCACCTTGGCGTTGGTCGAATAGTAGCCGCGCTTGGTCTTTTTGAGGCCCTTGGTCGGAAGTCCCATAACATCAAACAGCACGTGCGAGAGTTGCATGGGGCTGCCGATGTTAAAGGTCTCGTCGCCGGCCAGGTCGCGAATGCTGCGCTCGACCTCGGCAATCTGGGTCGCCAGGCCCTCGGACAGACTGTGCAGGCGGTCGGGGTCCACGAGCATGCCCGCGCGCTCCATCTTGGCAAGCACCGGCACGAGCGGCATCTCGATCCCATCGAACACGTTGGCGGCGTTCTCGCGGGCCATGCGGTCACGCAGCGGTGCAACCAGCGCCAGCGTCAAGGCCGCCGTGCGAGCGGCGGGCGCAGGAGCGTCCTCGCCAGCACCCTCTGCGCCGCGCGCCGCAGGCAGCGCCATCTGCAGATACGTATCGGCCAGATACACCTCGTCAAACTCGGAGCGGTCGGAATCCAACAGATAGGCGGCGACCACAGTATCGAAGATGCGCGTGGAATCGACGGCCAGCGGATCCATGAGCTCGAGCTCAGAAGAATCGATGGGCGAAAGCTCATGCAGAAGCGCCTTCATATCCGGGCTCGCCACACGGCCTTCCATAAACAGACGCGCGAGCACGCCGGCAATCACGCCGTGGGCGAAGTTGAAGCCCTCAACCTCAGCCGCCGCACCGCTGTCGCCCTCCTCGAGCGCAAACAGGCCCTTGGACGTCGCCAACCACAGCGTGCGCGTCAGCCCAAAGAGCGCGCCCTCTTCCTTGTCATCGTCCACAACGGCGGCGACCCACTCGCCGGCATCAATCACGCGGGAGACCTCAGCCGCAACGGCACCAAGCGCGCCAGCATCGCCGGCGGCTGCGCGCAAAACGGCGGGAATCTCAAACGTGCTGGCAGCAGCGCCACCCTCGTCACCGATCAGTGCCAAGAAACGGTTCTGCATGGCGGTGATACCAAGCGTACCCAGCGCCGCGGAAACCTCATCGGCAGAAAACGCCGGGAAGGATGTTTCGTCAAAGTCGAGCTCGACGGGCGCATCGGTGCGAATGGTTGCGACCTTGCGGCTCAGCAGCGCATCGTCGATGTGCGCACGCAGGTTCTCGCCCATCTTGCCCTTGACCTCGTCAGCATGCGCGATGACCTCGTCAAGGCTGCCGTACTGCGCGATGAGCGCGCTCGCCTTTTTGGGGCCGATGCCCGGTACGCCGGGAATGTTGTCCGACGCATCGCCCTTCAGACCGTAAAAATCGGGCACGAGCGCCGGCGTGATGCCGTGATACAGATCGTCCACGCTCTCGGGCGTCATGATCGCCACGTCGGACAGGCCCTTGCGGGTCGAGACCACGTTGACGTGCTCGGTCACGAGCTGATACATATCGCGATCACCGGTCACCAGCAGCATGTCACAGCCGGCCTGCTCGCCCAGGCGCGCCATAGTGCCCAGGATGTCATCGCCTTCCCAGCCCTCGGACTGCAAAATTGGCACGTTGAGCGCGGCGAGCAGCTCCTTAATCATGGGAAACTGTGCGTGCAGATCGGGGTCCATGGGCGGGCGCTGAGCCTTGTACTGCGGCAGCATCTCCATGCGCACGCGCGGCTTGCCCTTATCAAATGCCACGACCACACCGTCGGGGTTAAAGGCATCGATCATCTTGAGGAACATATTCAAAAAGCCAAAGATCGCGTTGGTGGGACGACCGTCCGGCGCGTTCATGGTGGGCGGCACGGCGTGGAAGGCGCGGTGCATGAGCGAGTTGCCGTCGATGACGGCAAAGGTACGGCGCTTGTCAGACATATTGAATACCTCGCTTTGGGCTGGGCACGGTTTGCTCTCTCCAGTTTACACGCTCCCCGCCCCACGGCCACCGCACATCAGGCTTCCCTGCCGTCGCGGGCCCGAGCGTGATACGATGGCTCACGGTACATCAACCAGCACGATCGATCCGAAAGGAGCCTGCGTCATGGAGCGTCCCTGCGCATGGAAAAAGTACACGCCACAGCAGATCGAGGAGCTCGAGGAGCTTTGCCGCGGCTATAAGCAGTTTTTGAGCGAGAACAAGACCGAGCGCCTGTGCGTCAAGACCGGTATCAAGATGGCCGAGGAGGCGGGCTACGTCAATCTGGAGACCGTGATTGCCGAGGGCCGCGCGCTCAAGGCCGGCGACAAGGTGTACGCCGCCAATCACGGCAAGGACCTCATGCTCGTCAACCTGGGCACCGCCCCGCTCGAGCAGGGCTTTAACATCCTGGGCGCCCACGTGGACTCGC
>CABUDB010000219.1 GCA_902490245.1 uncultured Collinsella sp. | reverse complement strand
TAGGTCATCGCATTCAGCTTCTTTATTCGAACTAAACTCGAACTAATCTAAATTATTTGCTCAGACACTCTTCGAAAGCTCGTTTTTCACTCTGAGTAAAATGCCCTTCCCAGTCAGTCCACGAACAGGAAGGCAACTCACAACGAGCGGAGTCGAAGCCCTCTGCCGTCGGTCGCTCAAAATGCACGATAACCTTTTCGATATCGCCATCTGTAATCAGGTCAGAATGAATGACCTCGGTTCCATCTTCGAATGTCATATACGGGTACATCACGTAAACCACCTCGCAAATATAAATCCAGTTTAGCATCAAGCTATTGCACCAAAGACAGCAAGCCCCCTTGATGAGTTGATGGTATCTGTTAAATGTCACGTACGATTCACATCTGGTGGGTACCCTGATAGCTACACGAAACGAAGTAGATTTACACCGGGAGGACCCCGTATGACAACCAAGTACACCGACGCGCCGCGTACACGCGTCATGACTCCCGCCGCACTGAACAACGGCGTGCACGAGAACCATTCCATCGGACAGACCATGGCCATCGCGCCCAAAAAGGGCCTGTTCGATGACATTTCCATTCCCCAGATCATCGCCGGCGCCGCAGCTGCCGCCACGAGCGTGGCGCTTGCTTCAAAGATCGGCATTGCCGGCTCGGTGATTGGTGCCGCTGTGAGCTCAGTCATCACTGTTGTGTCCTCGCAGGTCTATCGCCACTTTATCTCCGCCAGCGCCGAAGCAATCAAGGGCACGCATGCCGCTGTCGACTACCCTACCGGCGCCTACGAGCCCGTTGAGCTCAATGTCGAGGAGCACCTAGGTGGCGCCGCAACCACGCAGGAGATGCGCCAGGTTGCGGGACGCGCGACCACGGCGCGCGTCGCTCCCAACAGCCTGCGCGCCAAGGCGGCGGCTGAGCGCAGCCAGACGCAAAAGAAGGTCATCGTCTTCTCGATCGCTATCGCCATCGTCGCGGTCATCGCCTGCGCCGGCGCCATCCTTATCACCACCGCCGGTGAGGGTCTGGGCGAGCGTCCCGAGCCGATCCTTTCGTCGCGCACGACCGAGCGCGATGCAAATGGCAACACCCAGTCGCAGGATCAGCAGGCAAAGACGGACGATACGCAAGACAGTTCTACCTCTGCCAATTCGTCCTCGAACACCCAAAACCAATCGCAGGGCACCGATTCCTCTACGGCCAACAGCAGCACGCCGTCCGGCACGACCGACTCAAGCCAAACGACTGACGGTTCGCAGCCGAGCATGGGCGGCCAGACGAGCGACAGCACTTCGGGAACGGGCACAGCAGACAGCAGCAACACCAACAGCTCGAACAGCTCGAGCGGAACCGCGTCCGGCACGGCATCCGACAACTCGAGCCAAGGCACGGCATCGGGCAACTAGGCGCTGCATCCCCAGATAGGCAACCTGTACAACGGGCACGAATCGCTATCGATTCGTGCCCGTTTGCCTTGGGTGCCGCCATGGCGAACGCTACGCGATGGTAAGATGCTTTACGTGTGTAAAGAGGAGATTTGCCATGAGCAAGACAATAGTTAGGCCCACACTATCGCTGGGCAACCACATCTATCTGTATCGCCTGTTGCGCGATGCGATTGGGTGTGGCAAGCAAACGTTTATGACACAGGTCGAAGAGGCGCTCGCCGCTGGCGACATGACTGCTGATGACCTGGGCTTCGAGTCCACGCGCGAGTTGCTCGAAGAACTCGATGACTGCATTAAGCTGACTGTCTTTAAGGGCGGTCGCCTGTATGCCACGGTCATCGCCAACGAGGCATGGGATGCCGCACTTGCCAAGGGCGAGGACAAGCCCAAGACCGCCAAGGGCGCTAAGCAGTCCTACAAAAAGAAAAAGCGCGGTGAGAAGGACCTCAAGGCTGTGCGCCCCAAGCACGTTAAGCGTCCCGAACCAGAAGCCGCGGTTGAAGCTGTGCCGGAGCCCGAGCCCGAGACAGAGATCGATGTCGCTATTGAGGTAACGGCAGAAGCCGAAACCGAAATCGCCGCCATGACCGATCCCAAAGTCATATCCAAGCAGGAAGCCACTGTGGAGCTCAACGAGGCTCCCAAGTCGACAACCGAAGAAGCCGCTGACCAATCCGAGACGCCTGCGTTTCAAAACAGCGATGTCTTTGGCGACGAGGCGGAGGACGATCAGCCCGACGAGCCCGCCAATCAAGACGCTACTGAGTCGACGCCGGAGCCCGAGACGCCGCGGCCTGCCATCTCGCTTACGGTTGTCTATGACCCCGAGAACGCCAACGCCGGCATCACCACCATGGCGTCCACGCCCATCGAGGCAAAGTCGAGCGTCGAGAACGAGAACGCTCCGCAAGTTGAGCTCGACACCGCGACCGCAGACGCACCCGTCACCGTGGAGCCCGCAGATTCCACGATCAAGCCGGAAGCGACGCCGGAGCCCGCACCCGTCATCGAATCCATGCCCGCCGCTGCTTGCGACCAAATACCCGCATCCGCACCGGCTTCGGTACCCGCAGCGGCCCCAGCCCCCGCACCTGCAGCGCCCGCCATCCCCAAGGACTTCCCCGTCGATTTCGCAACCGAGGTCTTCTGCCCAGGCCCGCTTCTGCACCAGTTGTCGACCTATCTCCCCTACGGCGCCGACACGCTCGGCATCGTCGGCGAGTACTACTGGATCGCCCGCGAACGCGGCACCATCGAGGCCGCGCGAAACCGCGCAAGCTTCCCCCTGCGCTACACGCAGGCCGGCAAACGCCAGGAAGTCACCGTCCGCATTCGCCGCAACACCACCGGCGGCCTCGGAGCCACCTGGGCCATCGACAAAGTCGAAGCCCCGGTCGAGTAAAAAACGGCCTCGGATAGCCAATTGACCATCCGAGGCCGTTTGAATTCAGGCCTTTTAGTTGTCATCGGCGCATATAGACACCAGAGAAGCAAGCTCATCCTCAAGTTGCGGAGCAAAGTATCTAAAAGAAACCTGCGCTCCAGTCGGTATCGACTCAATCATATTCGCAGCATTATCTGAAACTCGGTACGATGCAGTTTCACCTGTCTTCAAATCCTCTATTGAGCAGACAGCGTCTTCAGCATCAATCGACCTAAGCACGCCTTTTCCTTGTAACATCACATCGGCATGCCCGCCAGCTATTTCTAATGAACCTGAGTCTGTCGCAGTCACTTCTCCGGAACCTCCGCGCGATATCTCTTCCTTTGTTGAACAGCCCACCAATGAAGCCATCAGCACCAAAGACAGAGCTAGACGAATCGCCCTACTTCGAAAAAGTCGTTCCATAAGTCCACGCATAATAGCTCTGATCATACTTCAGGAAGGATAAAGATGAATTCCAGCCGTCCGCTATGCCAATCATCTGC
>CABUDB010000218.1 GCA_902490245.1 uncultured Collinsella sp. | reverse complement strand
AGAGTAGGACAAACGCGTCGAATACGAACGGCGGGGGAGAGCGGGCGAATGTGCCCGCGTGGGAGAGGTTGCCGTCCATGCTGGAGCTCAAAGGTATCTGCAAAAGGTACGTTACGCAGTCGTTTACACAGGTGGCGCTCGACAGCGTGAGCCTGTCTTTTCGCGATAACGAGTTCGTGGCCATTCTGGGCCCCTCGGGCTCGGGTAAAACCACGATGCTCAACGTTATTGGTGGACTTGATCACTTTGATTCTGGCGACCTGCTCATCGATGGCATTTCGACCAAGGACTTCCGTGATCGCGATTGGGATGCTTATCGCAACAACCGCATCGGCTTTGTGTTCCAGAGCTATAACCTTATCCCACATCAGACCATCTTGGAAAACGTTGAGCTGGCGCTCACGCTCACGGGCGTGGGGCATGCCGAGCGCCGCCAACGTGCGCGCGAGGCGTTGGAGAAAGTCGGCCTGGGCGAGCACGTTAACAAACGCCCGAGCCAGCTTTCGGGCGGACAGATGCAGCGCGTGGCTATCGCCCGCGCCCTGATCAACGATCCCGAGATTGTGCTGGCCGACGAGCCGACCGGCGCTTTGGATTCGACGACATCCGTACAGGTTATGGATTTGCTTAAGGACGTTGCGCGCGACCGCCTGGTCATCATGGTCACGCACAATCCCGAGCTGGCGTACCAGTACGCCACGCGCATCGTTAACCTGGCGGACGGCAAAATCACCGACGATTCCGACCCTTTCGATGTCGCTGACGCCATGCGCCGCGAGGCCAAGCCTGAGCGCAAAACCTCGATGAGCTTTGTGACGGCGCTGGGGCTTTCTGCCCGAAACCTTATGACCAAGAAGGGCCGTACGGCCATGACTGCCTTTGCGGGCTCGATTGGCATTATCGGTATCGCGGCGATTCTGGCGCTGTCCAACGGCGTAAACGGCTACATCAAAAAGGTCGAGGAGGACACGCTCTCGAGCTACCCACTTACCATTTCCAAGCAGGATTACGACCTGTCGTCCATGATGGGCGGGCAGGGGGCTGCGGACGATGACTCGCCTGAAAACGTGGATTTGTCTGACGACAGTGTCGGCGGCAAGGCCCAGGGAACCGATAAAATCCCCGTGGTCACGGCCGTAAAGGATATGTTTGCGAGCGTTAAGTCCAACGACATGACGAGCTTTAAGGCATGGCTCGATGTCGGTGGCGACGGCATCGATAAAGAGGTCAACGCCATTCAGTACGGCTACGGTGTATCGCCGGTTGTCTATCGTGCCGGCAAGGGCGATGAGAAGCCTGTCCGGCTGGTGCCCAACGCCATGACCGAGGCCATGAGCGGAGGCGCGAGCTCGGCGGCAACGGTGAGCATGGAATCCATGGGAACCTCGGTCTTTAACGAGATGATTGACGACCAGAGCCTGCTCGACAGCCAGTACGATGTCGTCGCCGGTCATTGGCCCACGTCTGCTAACGAAGCCGTGATGGTGCTTTCGAGCCGCGGCACGGTGGGCGACTATACGCTCTATAGCATCGGTGCGCTGGATATTGATGAGCTCAACGATCTGGTAAACAGCGCTATGACGGCTGACGGTGGGGTCGAAACGCCCGAGACCGGCACCGACTTTACCTACGACGATGCGCTGTCTACCACGTTTAAGGTGCTGTCGCCGGCTGATGCGTATCGCAAAAACGAAGAGACCGGCATGTGGACTGACATGTCTGACGATGTCGACTTTATGACGGCCAAGGTTGCCGACGGTATTGACGTGCGCATTGTGGGCGTGGTGCGACCTAACGAGACGGCCAACGCGAGCGCATTGACCCCGGGCATTGCCTATACGCATGCACTGACTCGTCAGCTTATGGAACGCGCCGCAAATTCGCAGATTGTGCAGGAGCAGCTTGCTCACCCCGAGACGGATGTCTTTACGGGCAAAACCTTCGACGAGCTGCAAAGTGAAGCCAAACAGGGTGTGGACCCGGGCAGCATGTTCAGCGTGGACGAGGCGGCACTGAAGAGCGCGTTCTCGTTCGATACGTCTGCGCTCTCGGGCGCGGCCGGCGGTATGGACCTGTCGAGTCTTGATTTGTCCGGGTTGGATATTGACCTTTCGGGCGTAGGTAAGGATATCGACTTCAGCGACATCATGGCCAAAGCGCCAACCCCAGATTTCTCGGGCGTCTTTGACGGTCTGGAGCTCACGCCCGAGCAAATGCAGCAGGTGGGAACGCTTGCCAACCAGCTGTTTGAGGGCTTTTTGCAGTCTGATCAGTTTAAGGCGCTGTCGCCCGAAGATCTTAAGGACGCATCAAAGCTCGCTGCCGCATTCTCGACGTATCTTGAGAATGATGCCGCAGCCCAGCAATGCCTGGCTCAGCTCAGGGCCCTCGGCGGCGATGCCCTAGCAGAGCGTCTCCAGCAGGCGATGAGCGACTATGTCCAAAAGCAGCTGGCTCCGTATCTGCAGCAGGCTATGGATCAGATGATGAAGACAATTAGCGAGCAGATTGCGACAACGGTGTCAGCTCAGCTCAAGGCGGGCGCAGCAGGGCTTATGGACCAGATGGCGACGCAGATGTCTTCGAGTTTTGCCAACCTGGCGAGCGCTATGCGTGTGGATGCGAGCGCCTTTACTCGTGCCATTCACTTCAACATGGACGCCGAGGACCTGAGTTCGCTCATGATGAGCTATGCCAAGGCGTCGAAGCTCACCTACGACAACAATCTGACCACGTTGGGCTATGCGGACGAGGCGGACCCCATCTCGGTCAAGATTTTCCCATGTGACTTTGAGGCCAAGGAGCGCGTACTCGATCGCATCGATGCGTATAACAAGCAGGTCAAAGCCGCCGGCCACGATGAGCAGGCAATCTCGTACACCGACTACATGGGCATCATCATGGGTTCGGTGACCGACATCGTGAACACCATCAGCTTGGTGCTCATCGCATTCGTGAGTATCAGTCTGGTGGTGAGCTCCATCATGATCGGCATCATCACCTACATCAGCGTGCTGGAGCGCAAAAAGGAGATTGGCATTCTGCGCGCTATTGGCGCGTCGAAGCGTAACGTGGCAAACGTGTTCAACGCCGAGACCTTTATCGAGGGCTTCATCGCCGGCGTCTTTGCCATTGTCGTCGTGGTGGCCGTGAGCTTCCCGGTCAATGCCTGGGCGCTTGCTGCCAAACAGGTTCCCAATCTGATGAGCCTGCCCGTGCAGGATGCGCTGGTGCTCATTGCAATTTCGGTGCTGCTGACGGTCGTCGCCGGTCTGCTGCCGGCCCGCAGCGCATCCAAAAAGGACCCCGTGGAAGCCCTGCGCTCTGAATAATGTGACAAGGGACGGTCCCTTTGTCACATTGAGCGGCTTGTGAATTCGCGGTCTAATACTTTTCCGAGAAGTGAACG
>CABUDB010000217.1 GCA_902490245.1 uncultured Collinsella sp. | reverse complement strand
TTGTGTCGGCGGCTTTTTTTAAAAGAAAGGGCTGTACCATGGCCGAGCTTGAGTCCCAACCATTGTCCGACGAGGAGCGCGCTGAGTTGGAAGAGCTCCGCGCTGAGAAGGCCCGCCGCGAGGCTCGGGAAGAGGCCCGTCGCGAGCGTGAGGAGCTGGCTGCCCTGCGTGCCGAGCGTGCGAAGGCCGAGGAGGTCGCCGCGAACGCCGTATCCGCGCCGGCGCCCGCGCCCGCACCCAAGCCCGCTGCTGCGAAGCCTGCACCTGCCGCGCCCAAACCTCAGCCTAAAAAGGCCGCTCGTCCCAAGTCCGTCGAGCCCAAGCCGAGCCGCGACGAGATGACCTTTGCCCAGCGCATGGTTACCTCCAAGGAGCCTACGGGCGAGAACGAGATCCCTGGCATGGCGCCGGCTCAAAAAATCATCATTGTCCTTGCCCTCATCGCGTTTGTCATCTTTATGGGCTACACGATCCTGACCAGCATGGGCCTGCTCTAACTGATTTACATCGGGCGTCATGTCCGAACACTCTGCCCTTGTCCAACCCTCAACCTCTGCACCACACATCCGAAAGGTCGCCCCATGGCTTTGACCGATATCTCTCATCCCACCGACATCGCAATGCTCACCGATCTGTACGAGCTCACTATGGCCCAGGGCCTGTGGGAGAGCGGCAAGGCCAATGAGCAGGGTTGTTTTACCGCGTTTTACCGCGACCATCCCTTTGGCAGCGCCTATGCCGTCATGTGCGGCACCGCCGAGCTGCCCGAGCTGGTCGAGAATCTGCGCTTTACGCCCGAGGACATCGACTACCTCGCCTCGCTCCAGGCCCCTGCCGGCGGCGCGATGTTCAAGCCTGGATTCCTCGACTACCTGCGCGATTTTCGTGCGCATGTAAACATCGACGCCGTGTCCGAGGGCGAGCTCGTCTTTCCGCGCGAGCCCATGGTGCGCGTCACCGGCCCCGCGCTGGAGTGCCAGCTGCTCGAGACGGCGCTGCTCAACATCGTCGGGTTCCAGACGCTTGTCGCCACCAAGACGGCGCGCGTGGTGCTCGCCGCCGACGGTCGCCCCGTGGCGGAGTTTGGCCTGCGCCGAGCCCAGGGTCCCGATGGCGGCCTGGCCGTTGCGCGCGCGAGCTACGTTGCCGGCTGCTCCTCTACGTCCAATGTGCTCGCCGGTCGCCGCTACGGTATCCCCGTCTTTGGCACGCATGCGCACAGCTGGGTGATGAGCTTCGATTCCGAGCTCGAGGCCTTCCGCGCCTTTGCCAAGTCGAGCCCCAAGAACTGTACGCTGCTCATCGACACCTATGATGTGCGCGAGGGCTGCGAGCATGCCATTACGGTTGCCAAGGAGATGGAGGCGGTGGGCGAGCGCCTGTCGGCTATTCGCATTGATTCGGGTGACCTCGCCAAGCTCTCCAAGTATGTTCGCGGCCGTTTTGATGCCGAGGGCCTGCCTTATGTGGGGATCTCGGTTTCTAACGATCTGGATGAGTACACGATTCAGTCGCTGCTCGACCAGGGCGCGCCCATCGACAGCTTTGGCGTGGGCACCAAGCTCGCGACCTGCTACGATCAGCCGGCGCTGGGCGGCGTGTACAAGCTTTCCGCCCGCCGTGCGAGCGAGGCAGATCCATGGACGCCGGTGGTCAAGCTCTCCGAGCAGCCCTACAAGCGCACGATCCCGGGTGTGCAACGCGTGCGCCGTTATTACGACGGCTTTGGCGGCCCGGTCTGCGACATGATCTACGACGAGGACCATCTGGCGGGGGAGGGCGCCGCGCGCGGCAATACCCTCGTGGCCGTGAATGATGCCGCCCTGGTGACCGACGTGTCCGAACTTGAGTATCGCGAGCTGCTGGTGCCGATCGTGCGCGATGGCAGTGCGGTGGCTCCGCGTGAGAGCATCCAGGACGCGCGCGAGCGCTGTGCTTGGGCGCTCGATCATCTGGACGCAGCTTTCAAGCGCTTCCTGTACCCGCAGACCTATGTGGTGGGCATGGAGCAGGGCCTGGCTCAGGTGCGCGACGAGCTCGTGCGCAAGAACATGGCCGCGGCCTCTGCCTTTCCCTGGGCTCACTAATTCCTTGGGCGGTAGGGGCGAGTCACGCTCCCTTGGCCGCCAGCTCGGCCGTTCGCTGAACAGTTGATTGGTTTGACGTATGACGACTTCTTATAAAACGATGGTGGTAAAGATCGGTTCGTCCACGGTGGTGGGTGCCGATGGCAAGGTCAACCGCGCCTTTATCGGCAGACTTGCCGATCAGGCCGCAGCGCTGCGCAAGCTCGGCTGGCGTCTGGTTGTGGTGAGCTCGGGCGCTATCGCCTGTGGCTATCCCGTGTTGGGCTTCGACCGCAAGCCGGTCGGTGACCTGCCGAGCCTGCAGGCCTGCGCCTCGGCCGGTCAGTGCATCATCTCGTCGGCCTACGACGAGGAGTTCCATGCGCGCGACCTGCTCACCTCGCTCGTACTGCTCACGCGCCACGACACGGCCCGCCGCACGTCCTACCTGCATGCGCGCGACGCCCTGCTGCGCCTCGTGGAGCTTTGCGTGGTGCCGGTCGTCAACGAGAACGATACCGTTACCGTCGATGAGATCAAGTTCGGCGACAACGACACGCTGGCGGCGCTTGTGAGCTGCCTGGTTTCTGCCGATCTGTGCGTGACGCTCTCGGACATCGATGGTCTCTATACTGCCAATCCGCATGAGGACCCCACGGCCGAGTTTGTTCCTGTCGTGCATAAGATCGATGCCAAGATTATTGCCTCGGCGGGCGATTCTTCCACATCGGTGGGCACGGGCGGCATGATTACCAAGATTCGCGCGAGCCGCATCCTGATGACGGCGGGCATTCAGAGCGTGATTTGCTCGGGCGAGGAGCCCGATGCGCTCGTGCGCCTCGCCCGCGGCGAGAGCGTGGGCACGTTGTTCGATCCGCCGGCGGAGCGTCTGGACATTGCGCCCCGCAAGCTGTGGATCGCACTGGGCGACAAGGCGCATGGCTCGGTGACGGTCGATGATGGTGCTGCGAAGGCGCTGGTCAGCCGTGGCTCGTCGCTGCTTGCAGTGGGTATTCGCGAGGTTGATGGCCAGTTTACCGAGGGAGATGTGCTCGATGTGTGCGATCCGAGCGGTATGGTCGTCGCGCGCGGTATTGCCGAGGCCGATTCGGACGTGCTGGAACTAGCAGCCGGCCGCCGTCAGGACCAGATTGCCAGCAACCGCCTGCTGGCAGACCTGGCCGAGAAACCCGCGATCCATCGAGATAATCTAATCGTCTTCGCCTAACCAATTGACGCTGCAAACGCCCCTAAGCGGCAATCTGACGTTCAATCGTCGGGCATGACCAAAAGGTCAATGCCCTCCTCTTTCACGTCACCTTGCTCGCTTAGGGGCGTTTTCGCTTTCCGT
>CABUDB010000216.1 GCA_902490245.1 uncultured Collinsella sp. | reverse complement strand
GTAACCTTAAAGCTCCAGCTCGTTCAAGCGCAGGATTGCGACGATATAAATCTTGAGCGCCTGCTTGAGCTGCTCTTCGTTGGCGCACTCGTTGGGGCCGTGCATCTGGCCGCCCCATGGGGGCAGCTCCAGGCCGGTCTCCTCGGGGCCAAACGAGACGGCGCGGGCAAAGTTGCGTGCGTACGTGCCACCGCCCATGGCGAAGGGCTCGACATGCTTGCCCGTAAACTCGTTATAGGTATCGATAAGCGCCTTCACAGCCGGATCGTCGGCAGAGACCGAGAACGGCACCTTTGCGCGATCCACGCGATACGTCACGCCAAAGCGGCCCACAAGTGGCTCGAGCTGCTCGCGGATGGTATCGGCGCTCGTGCTGTCGGGGAAACGCACGTCAATGACCTGCTCAATGTGGCCATCCACCACGCGGATGACGCCGGGGTTGCACGTGAGCGGGCCAAACGCCGCGTTCGTCGCATCGATACCCAGGCCGCGGCCATAGGCATCCGCATGCACAAAGGCCAGGAACTTGACGAACTCGTGCTCGGCAGGCGTCAGCAGGCGCTCGTCACGGGCACCAAACGCATCCTCGGCCTCGCGCAGATACGCCACGATGAGGCCGACGGCATTGATCGTTCCCTCGGGCATCGAGGCATGACCGCCAATGCCGTGGGCAAAAATCTGCGCATGCCCGTTATCGAGCGCCGTGATCTCCAGGCGGCCGGCATTCTCAACGGGCGCCGGCAGTTCATCGGCGGCAATCGCAAGCTCGCAGATAGACTGCGACGGAATGGCGTTGCTCGCCTCGGCACCGCTCCAGGACACAATGCGCCCGCCGTCGATCTTGGAACTCACAAACGTCGCCCCAAACTGGCCCTTCTCGGCATTACAGACCGGGAACTCGGCATCGGGTGTAAACAAAAAGTCGGGGTCTGCGTGGTTCTCCAGATAATGGTGAACGTCGGACATGCCCACCTCCTCATCGCAGCCCAGCAGCGCGCGGAAGGTGTAGCGCGGGGTAATACCGTGCTTGAGCAGATAGGCGCCGGCGTAGAGCGACAGCACGGCAGGACCCTTGTCGTCGATAACGCCGCGGCCGAGCAGCCAGCCCTCGCGACGCTCCATCGCAAACGGGTCGGTGTTCCAGCCGGGGCCTGCGGGCACCACGTCCACATGGCAAATGGTCGCGAGCTGCTTGTCGCCGCGGCCAGGGATATCGGCAATGCCCACATAACCCTCGTCGTCGCTCGTCTGGTAGCCGAGCTTTTGCGCAATGCCGAGCGCGCAATCGAGCGCGTCACGGACTGGACGGCCAAACGGCGCGCCGGGCTCCGCATTGGCAGAAACCGCCACGGACGGATAGCTCACCAGACGCTCGATATCGGCGACGACATCTTCCCAAACCTCGTCGACATACTCGGCAACGCTCTGCTCCACCTGATTCATGGACGACCTCCTTACCAATGAGCGGCGAGCGTGCCCGCCCCTCACATCACATACTTATATAGCGAAAAGTTTAGCAAGCTCGGCCACCGAGTGCACCACCGCATCGGCGCCCGCGGCCTCATGCTCACCCGGCGCCGCCGCGCCCGAATAGATGCCGATGCACGGCACGCCCATTGCGTGCGCGCCCTCCACATCGTTAAAGCGATCGCCGATCATCACGGCATCGTCCGCCGTCGCACCGAGCGCCGCCAGGGCATCGCGGACCGAATCGGCCTTGGTCTCGCGTCCCTGCGGCGGATTCATGCCAACCACTGCCTTAAACTGAGAAAGCCCCAGCTCGCCCACCATGTCGATGCACTTTGCCTCCATGCGCGACGTCGCCACGGCCAAGCGATGCCCCTGGGCGGCCAACCCATCCAGCAGCTCGGAAATTCCATCGAACACAGGGTACTCTTCCGGTCCCAGCTCATCAAAAAAGGCACGGTACTCGTCGGCCACCACAAGCGACTCCTCGCGCGAGAAGCCATAAAAGTCGTGAAAGCTCTTCCACAGGGGCGGCCCAATCATGCGGCGCAGATCACCCATCTGCGCCTCCGAAAACCCGCGCACAGCCAGCGTCTTGCGCGTCGAGGTCATCACCGCCCGGCCTGTATCGGCCACCGTGCCATCGAAATCAAACAGCACAACCGACCGCTTGCATATCTCCAGCTGCTCCACTGGCACCCTCTCTTCCCCAGTTGACGATTTCCACACCGACACTTCAAACTGTTGACTATTCAACAATTGAACCTAGTAATGTGGAACGACTCTACTATACTTGTCGCACTTTGCTCTCAGAAGGCGGCGCGCAAGCGCCCCAACGAAAGGTGCAATTATGTCTTTTGCCATCATAACCGACTCCACGTCGGACATCTCCCCCGCTCGTGCTCAAGAGCTCGGCATTTACGTGATTCCGCTGCATGTGATTATCGAGGGCGAGGACCTGCTCGACCAGGTGCAGATTACCGCCGAGGAATACATCGCCCGCATGGCTGGTTCCGAGCAGTTGCCGCACACATCGCAGCCGAGCGCCGGCGAGTTCAAGGCGCTCTTTGACCGCGTGCGCGCCGACGGCCATGATAGCGCCATCTTTATCTCGCTATGCAGCGAGTGGTCTGCCTGCTATTCCAACGCATGCCTGGTCGCCGAGACCCACGAGCTCGACGTGCGCTGCATCGATTCGCGCACCGGCTCGGGTGCCGAGGGCCTGCTGGTGGAGTACGCGCTCGCCATGCGCGAGGACGGCCGCAGCCTGGACGAGACCGAGGCACAGATCCGCGCGACCCTGCCCGACGCGCACCTGCTGCTGATTCCCCGCACGCTCGAGAACCTCGTTAAGAACGGCCGCGCGCCCAAGCTCGCCGGCCAGCTCACGCAGATGCTCAATATTCGCCTGGCCGTTTCGCCGGAGTGGCAGTCGGGCGAGATCAAGGCCATCAAGAAGGGCCGCGGCGCCAAGCGCATCGTCGCCAACACCATGGCAGACTGCCTCGCGTTTTTGGCCGAGCATCCGGGCTCCAGCGTGCGCGTGCTCACGACCGGTGCCGCCGAGGAGCAGGAGCTTGTCGACGAGGCACTCGCAGGCCAGGACTACGTAGACGCCGGCACCGGCCCCATCGGCTGCACCATCGCCACCCATGTAGGCGTCGACGCCATCGCCATCAGCTACTGCCCCCGCTACCAGCCAACTCGCTAGGGACGCCCACATCAGTTATGGTGAAATGGGGACTGTTTTTGGCTTATTAGCCGCCAATCAATCCCTATTCCACCGCAACTTAGAAGCAGTTCGTTTGGGACGGGGCTAAAAAGACTGGTATCAAACGTTTCAGACCAGTCTTTTTAGCCCCGTCCCATTTTAGCTACTCTACATCAGCCCGCTCAGGGCAATGTCAACGGCCTCGTTGAGGTCGTCGGTAATGTGTACCAGATCCGGATCGA
>CABUDB010000215.1 GCA_902490245.1 uncultured Collinsella sp. | reverse complement strand
GCGGCAGATTGGTCGAAGGCCCCATATGGGTATACTCTCGAGGATTCGACTCGATTCGCCCCCGCTGGGGCGTCAAAGGAGACTGCATATGCCCACCACCTCAACCGACCCGCGCGCCGCTGCTGCCGCGCTGCTGGTGCCCGGCACCACCTGCCACGGCTTTGCCGTCGAGCGCTGCGAGACCGTGCCCGAGCTCGACTCTGACGCTTACGTGCTGCGTCACACCGCCTCGGGCGCTCGCCTGCTGTACCTGGCGTGCGACGACGAGAACAAGGCCTTTGCCATTGGCTTTAAGACGCCGCCGGCCGATTCCACTGGCGTGTTCCATATTCTTGAGCACTCGGTGCTGTGCGGATCGGCCAAGTTTCCCGTCAAGGAGCCGTTTGTCGATCTGATCAAGAGCTCCATGCAGACGTTCCTCAACGCCATGACCTACCCCGACAAGACCATCTACCCCGTTGCCACCACCAACGAGCAGGATCTGTACAACCTGATGGACGTGTACCTGGACGCGGTGTTCAACCCGGCCATCTACACCAAGCCGACCATTTTTGAGCAGGAGGGCTGGCACTACGAGCTGGACCTGCCGGAGGACGCCGAAGACGAGGGCGACGACAGCCCCGCCAGCCTGCGCGAGGGCACGCTGCGCTATAACGGCGTGGTGTTCAACGAGATGAAGGGTGCGCTGTCCGACCCTATGAGCGTGCTGGACGACGCCGTCAACGCCGCGCTCTATCCCGACACCGCCTATGCGCACGAGAGCGGCGGCGACCCACGCGCAATCCCTGCGCTCACCTACGAGCAGTTCCTGGACACGCACGCGCGCCACTACAATCCTTCCAACTCTTATATAACGCTCTATGGCGACCTGGATGTGGACCGCGCACTGACGTTTTTGGACGAACGCTATCTGTCGCAGTCGAGTGCCGCGAGCCGCCGCATGGACGCTGCCGTCGCCGCCGGCGAGGACCCGTCCGCGCTGGCGCCCAATCCGCTGGACGTGCAGGCGCCTGTGGCCTGCGAGTATAAGTGCGTCGAGATGGCCACCACGCCCGAGAACGCCCTGGTAGGCTTGGGCCTTGTGCTGGGCAGCGCGCTCGACCGCAAGCGCACGATCGCGGCGGATATCCTGTTCGAGGCACTGCTGGGCTCCAACGAGGCGCCGGTTAAGAAGGCCATTCTGGCGGCAGGCCTGGGCGGCAACGTGGTGAGCTACACCGCGGCCGAGTGCCTGCAGCCCTACGAGCTCATCATGTTGCAGAACGCGCAGCCCGGCGTAGCGCGCGAGCTGCGCCGCGTGTTCCAAGACGCCTGCCGCGACCTGTGTGAGCACGGCGTTCCGCGCGAGCGCCTGGAGGCCATCATCAGCAGCAACGAGTACGACCTGCGCCAGCGCGACTACGGCATCGCCGACGGCGTAGCCATTGCGTGCGACGCGCTGAGCACCTGGCTCTACGATGACGACGCCGCGACGCTGGCGCTCAAGTACGGCCCGGTGTACGAGGAGCTGCGCGGCGAGCTGGACGGCAGCTACTTTGAGGACCTTCTGCGCGAGCTCGTGCTGGAGAACGACCACATGGCGCTGGTCGAGCTGGTTCCGGTGGACGCCGCTGAGGGTTCGGAGGGCGCCGAAGCTGCCGAGCTGGCAGCCAAGCGCGACGCCATGACCGATGCCGAGCTGGCCGACGTGGTCGAGCGCACGGCTGCGCTGCGTGCCGCGCAGGAGGCCGAGGACACGCCCGAGGACAAGGCCACGCTGCCGCGCCTGCGCGTGTCCGACATTGGCGAGGCGCGCCCCGAGCCGCCGCTGGTCGTAGACACGACCGCGCCCATCCCCTGCCTGCGCCACGGCATCCCCACCAACCGCCTGGCCTACGCCATGCAGTATTTCGACCTGAGCTGCGTCGCATTTGAGGACCTGCCCTATGTGACGCTGCTCTGCCGCCTGCTCAAACAGCTGCCCACGAGCGAGCACTCGGCCGAGGAACTCGACAATCTGCTCGCCGGCAAGCTGGGCTTTTTGAGCTTCACGACCGAGGTCATGACCCAGCCCGACGTGGACGGTGTGCGCCCCTATCTGCTGGTGAGCGCCGGAGCCCTATCCGAGAAGATCGATGCGCTGGCGAGCCTGCCGCGCGAGGTGTGGTCGAGCACGCTATTGCTCGACGCCGACGCCGACCGCGTGCGCGACGTGCTCACGCAGATTCGCATTGGGCTTGAGCAAGGCTTTATCAACAACGGACACTCGGCGGCACTCGGCCGCGCGATGAGCTACAGCTCGCCTTCGGCCATGGTGCGCGAGCAGCTTTCGGGCGTGGACTTCTACCTGTTCCTGCGCGATCTGCTCGACCACTTTGACGAGCGCGTGGACGGGCTGCGCGCCAAACTTGCCGAGCTGGCAGGCCGCATCTTTGTGGCCGATGGCTGCATGGCGAGCTTTACCGGCAGCGACGAGGACTTTAACGCGTACTGGGATGCCGCGGGCAACCTGGGGCTTGGCGCGGGCGACGGCGCTGGCAGCGGCACGCTCGTGGTACCGGAGCCGCGTGACCGTCATGAGGCTTTCGTCATCCCCAGCGACATCTGCTTTGCGGCGCGCGCGTGCGATCCGCGTCGCCTGGGCATCGACGTGACGGGCGCTTGGGCCGTAGCTGCCAACGCGCTCTCCTACGACTACCTGTGGAACGAGATCCGCGTGAAGGGCGGTGCGTACGGCTGCGGATTCCGCGCTGCCGGCGAGCGCCAGGCGGCGTTCTACACCTACCGCGACCCGGCGGTCGATCCTTCGATTGAGCGCGTGGAACGCGCAGGCGAATGGCTCGGCAGCTTTGAGCCCGACGAGGCCGCCTTTGAGGGCTTTATCGTGAGCTGCGTGAGCGGCATGGACGCGCCGGTGAAGCCGTACGCGCTCACCAAGCGCCGCAACACGACCTACCTGGCCGGACTCGATCCGCACGCACGCGAGGAGCGCCGCGCCCAGATGCTCGCCGCCACGCCCGGTGAGCTGCGCTCGCTCGGCGCCGACGTGACACGCATCGCAGCCGAGTCGCCAACCTGTGTCTTCGGCGGCCGCGACGTCATCGCCAAGAGCAACGCTGGCTTTAACGTAGTCGACCTGCTGGGCTAACCACAAAGGTAGATTTTTGGGACATGCCTGAAAATCTACCTTTTTCTTTTGCCTCAACTTAGGCGGGGCAGCTCAGCCCGTCCCACCAGTTTGTCTAAATCTGTAACATCTAGGCGGCAATATCGACTCCAGATGTTACAGATCGAGACGTTTTCGGATGACGCCGACCCTTTGTCTCAATCTGTAGCATCTAAGTCCAATTTTGCCGAGTTACTGTTACAGATCGAGACAAACCGCCGCGAACACCCGCCCTTCGTCAAAACCACCACGAAGGTATTCATGAACTGCTCCCTTTGCGA
>CABUDB010000214.1 GCA_902490245.1 uncultured Collinsella sp. | reverse complement strand
CAAACGGCATAGACCCCGAAAAATACTCGGACTTTGGTACGCGAGCGACGGTTTGAGCGGCGAGATGGGGTGCCTCGGAAAGCCAGACGATTAAGCGTCGGCGTGATTGGCTGGGTTTCCGAGGTGCGGCAGATTGCCCTGAAAGAGGAGGGCATTGACCTTAAGGGTCATGCCCGACGATTGAAGGGCAAGGTGCCGCGCCTCGGGAAGACAGACAGTTACGCAGACGGCTCCTGCTGCGTGATGCAGTGGATGTTTCCGCCGCCGAAGACGACCTGCTCGGACTGAACGCCGACGCACTTGTAGACGCCCTCGCCCCAGACCTCGTCATAGATCTTCTGGAGCGTGTCAACGGCCAGCTGGTCGTTCTCGTCGCCGTACTGCGGGACGATAACGCCGTGGTTGGTGACCAAGTAGTTCATGTAGGAGGCGATCAGCGGCTCGTCGGGAACGCGCGGCTCAGCGTTCTCGTCGGCGTCGATGGTGTCACAGGAAGCCTGGTCCATGAACAGCGGGTTCACGGGCATGCAGAGCTTGTAGACCTTCATCTTGCGGCCCTTGGCGTCAACGGCGTTGGAGAGGGTCTCGTAGGCAGCGTGGCACTGCTCGTAGAACGGATACTCGGGATCGTCGGTCCAGATGCAGGCCATGACACCCGGGGCGATGAACGTAGCGACGTCATCGATGTGGCCGTTGGTCTCCTCGGGGTCGATGCCCTCCTTGACCCAGATGACCTTCTCGACGCCCAGGTAATCCTTGAGGTGCTCGTCCATGTAGGCGCGAAGCTCCTCGCTCCAGGGCTCAAATTTCTTGTGGTACTTGGGCCAGATGGACTCGGGATCCTCTTCCTCCTCCAGGACCGCAGAGCAGGTGCGGCCCGGGGAAAGCAGGCACTGGTCGGTCACGACAAGGGTGCCCTCGCCGTCGACGGTGATGGAGCCGCCCTCGAGGATCATGTCATCGGGACGATAGCGACGGCAGCCGGAGAGCTCAGCCATCTTAAGGGCGATCTGCTCGTCCTTGTCCCACGGGAAATAAAGGCCGTCGACGAGACCACCGTAGGCGTTGAAGTGCCAGTGGTTGGCGCGCTTCTCGCCCTTGCCGTTGATGACGTAGGTGGCGGCGGTATCGCGGAACCAAGCGTCATCGGTGGTCATCTCGATAACGGTGACGTTCTCGTCGTTCTCGAAGACGGCCTTGCAGTTGGCGTAGTCGGCCTGGTTGGCGCACATGGTGACCGGGGTGAACTCGGCGATGGCGCGAGCGATGGCGGCATACTGCTTCTGAGCCGGCTTGGCGCCGTGGGCCCAAGTGTCGGTGCGGTGGGGCCAGCCCATCCACACGCGATCCTGCGGGGCAAACTCAGCAGGCATAAAGAAGCCGTCGGCCTTGGGAGTGGACTCGGACTCGGTGATCGTACGCATAAGATTTCCTCCAAATCGAACGATCGCTTGCCGCGGGCGGGTTACCCGCAGCCTAAAAACCAGGAGATAGTGGGCGCCCGTCCCCCGGCAAAGGTCGGGGCGCCCGGTGCCAGTTTTCACGGAGTCGCACCGGCGAGCGACGACGTAACCAAGTGCGTGGAGACAAAACGCACGAAGGATACGGAAGAGAGATTGGGGTGGGCGGTGGTTACCGGAGCTATCGCTCACACCCACCCCAGGGAATGGTTAGCAAATTTGTCGCTTTGGGCACGCCCCCGAAGAGGCTAGAGTGCCTGGAGTCGGGAGCGACAAGCCCGACGAAGCGTACTTTGGTACGCGAGGAGGGTTGGAGCCCCGAATCCGGGTGCTCTAGTCCTCTTCGGCCTCGGCGGCCTCCTCAGCGAGACGCTGAGCAGCCAGCTCAGGGGTGAGACCCTTGTACTCGGTCTCGCGACCCTTGGCGCTGACGACGCGGACGACCTCGCCGATGAACACAAGCACGATGAAGATAACGATCATCGGGACCTTGTCGCCAATTTCATCGACGGAGAACGGAACCAGCGTTGCAACGATGGCCAGGATCAGCTCGATGCAGGGGATGGCCAGCATAACCTTCATCATGGCGCCCTTAAACGGGAACGTGAAGATGCGCTCGCGGTTCGGGTCGTTCTTACGAAGGTTGAGGAACGCCGGGAACATCGGGATGTAGGTGAGCAGCAGGAAGACGACGGAGGTGCCGAAGAGCATCCAGAAAACACCGTTGGAGATGGCGTCGATGGGAACCAGCTGCAGGCACAGCACCAGGGAAGCAACGATGGCGTTGACCAGGTTGGCGCCGTTGGGCATATCGTCGTCAGAGATCATCGAGGCGAAGACCTTGGGCATGTTGCCGTGCTCGGCAGCGTAGCGAGCAACGGAGTTAACGCCGAAGGACCAAGCGGCCATGTTTGCGAACAGGGTGATCAGGAAGGCGATGCAGATGACCTTAAAGATCATGGAGTCGCCCACCATGGTCTGGACTGCGACAATCATGCCAAAGTCGGGGTCGATGGAATCGGCCGGCACAGCAGCGCCGATGCCAAAGCCAGCGAACAGGTAGATCACGGCGATGGACAGGCCACCGACGATGATAGCCTTGGGGATATCGCGAGCGGGATCGGCCATATCGTCGGTCATGGTGCAGATGACCTCGAAGCCCATGAAGTTAAAGATGATGATCGACAGGTAACCGAGAGCGTTGGTGTTGGTGAGCTCGGGCAGGAAGGTGGCGGCGGACATGTCGTTCGCAAAACCGTTCTCCATGGCATACCAAATGCCCAGAGCGCCGACGATAACGGCAACGGCGACCTTGATGATGGCGCCTCCGTTAAGGACCCACTCGGAGTCGGCCGCCTTGGAGCGACCCATGAGGTAGACGATCCACACAAAGGCAAGTTCGATACCCATCTTGGCGATCAGGTTGAACTCGACGCCAAAGGCCATGCCCAGGATGTCGGGGAACATGGTAGCCAGCGAGGCGATCCACAGCGGGTAGTTGACCCAGTAGTAATACGAGATGCGGGCGCCCCATTTGTCGCCCAGGCCATCGCGTACCCAGTCGTAAATGCCGCCCTCGCCGTCATAGGTGGTACCGAGCTCGGCGACAACCATGCCATAAGGGAGCAGGAAGGTCAGGATCAGGAAGATCCACCAGAAGAACTGCTGGTTACCAATGGCAGCAGCAGGAGCGGCGGCCTCGCAAACGAAGACGACGCAGATGATGGTCGAAATGACCGTCAAAAAGGAAAGCTTTTTCTTTCCGTCGCTCATGATGAGCTCCTTCGCTCAGTCTTGGACAGATCCGAGGCCCAAGGTACTAAGGCAATTGCTTGAGCCTCGGTGAGCGGGCGACAGGAGACGAGCATCCGCCGCCCGCAAACGTGCGTTTAGCAGGCTTAAGGCTTAGAGCTGCTCGAGAGCCTCGAGAGCGGCGTGAAGCTCGGCCTTGGCGGAGTACTCGACACCCTCGTCGTTGAGCGG
>CABUDB010000213.1 GCA_902490245.1 uncultured Collinsella sp. | reverse complement strand
CTTGCGCAGGACTGTAGAGCAGCAAACTTAACCGCCCCGCCCGGCGGGCGAGCGCAGGGATACGACATCTGTCCAACAATTCGTGTGAAACACAATGAAAAACCGTTTGATGTGAGTTAATATAAACAACGTCGTGAATCTGACTCCTGCCACATGCGTGACAGGGGTTAAACACAAAAAGGAGTCAACTATGGTTTCTGAGAAGGCTACCCTCGTTAATCCTCAGGGTCTGCACATGCGTCCGGCTGGTCTGTTCGCCTCCACCATGGGCAAGTACGCCTGTGACGTGACGGTCGTCACCCCCGAGAAGGAGGTCAACGGCAAGTCCCCGATGGCCCTCATGGCTGCTGGTATCCCCTGCGGTACTGAGGTCGAGGTCAAGTGCGACGGCGCTGACGAGGCCGAGGCTCTGGCTGCTGCCATCGAGCTCATCAAGAGCGGTCTTGGCGAGTAGAACTCAAACGGGTCGCATGTTGAACAACTAAGTTCATATTTGGGGGCGCAGTGACCTGTTGTAAGGTAGCTGCGCTCTTTTGTCATGGATATGGCAAAACGCTTTATCACATGACACGGAGAGAGGAATGGGAATGTATCAGGGAGTCAACGCTTCCGAGGGCATCGGTATCGGCACCGTCATGGTCGCCGTCGATCCCGACTTGACGTTTGAGCCGCACGAGGTTGCTGATTCGGCAGCAGAGAAGGAGCGCTATCAGTCCGCTCTTTCGGTCTTCTGCGAGAAGACCCAGGCTCAGGCCGACCACATGAAGGAGACGGTGGGCGAGGCCGAGGCCGAGATCATGAGCGGACACATTGTCCTGGCTCAGGATCCGGGCATGACTGACGCCATCAACGCCGCCATTGACGGCGGCACCTGCGCCGAGCAGGCGCTCATGGACACCTCGACCATGTTCGAGAACATGTTCCTGTCCATGGACGACGAGATGTTCCGTCTGCGCGCGGCCGACATCGCCGACATCCGCACCGGTATTCTGGCCGAGCTGCTGGGCAAGGAGGTCGTCGACCTCTCCGTCCTGCCCGAGAACACCGTCGTTGTCGTGCATGACCTCACGCCGTCCATGACCGCCACGATCGATAAGGCTCACGTTGCCGGTATCGTCACCGAGACCGGTGGCCGCACGTCGCACTCCGCGATCATCGCGCGTGCCCTCGAGATCCCGGCTGTCCTTTCGGTTTCCAACAGCTGCACCGCGCTGCGCAACGGTATGACCGTTGTCGTCGACGGTGGCAAGGGTATCGTCGAGGCCGATCCCGACGAGGAGACGCTCGCTGCCTACACCGCCAAGGCCGAGGCCTTCGCTGCCGAGAAGGCAGCCCTCGAGGCCTTCCGTGGCAAGCCGTCCGTGACTGCCGATGGCATCAAGAAGATCATCGCCTGCAACATCGGCAACCCCGATGACGTGCCCAACGCGCTCGATCACGACGCCGAGGCTATTGGTCTGTTCCGCTCCGAGTTCCTGTTCATGGACTCTGCTGAGCTTCCTTCCGAGGAGGAGCAGTTCAACGCCTACCGTAAGGTCGCCAGCGCGCTCAAGGGTGCTCCTGTCATCATCCGCACGCTCGATGTGGGCGGCGACAAGGAGATTCCGTATCTGCACATGGTCAAGGAAGATAACCCCTTCATGGGCTTCCGCGCCGTGCGTTACTGCCTGGCCAATCCCGACCAGTACAAGGTCCAGCTCCGCGCTCTGCTGCGCGCTAGCGCCTTCGGTGACGTCAAGATCATGATCCCGCTCGTCACCTGCGTCGAGGAGGTCTTGGCTGTCAAGGAGCTCGTCGAGCAGTGCAAGGCCGAGCTGACCGAAGAGGGTCGCAAGTTCAACGAGAACATCGAGGTCGGCATTATGGTCGAGACGCCCGCCGCTTCGCTGCTCGCAGACCGTCTGGCCGAGGTCGCCGACTTCTTCTCCATTGGCACCAACGACCTGATCGGCTACACCATGTGTGCCGACCGTGGTAACGACACCATCTCCAACCTGTACCAGGTGTACTATCCCGCCGTGCTCCGCTCGCTCAAGAACATCATCGAGAGCGGCGTGAAGGCCGGCATCATGGTCGGTATGTGCGGCGAGGCCGCTGCCGATCCGCTGCTTGAGCCGCTGCTGATCAGCTGGGGCCTGGAGGAGTTCTCGATGAGCGCTCCGTCGATCCTGCGCGCCCGCAAGACCATCAGCCAGTGGACCAAGGCCGAGTGCGACGAGCTCGCCGAGAAGGCGCTCGCCTGCAACACTGCCGCCGAGGTCAAGGCGCTGCTCGAGTCTGCTGCTCGCTAATTTGGTATCAGAGGTAACCGCGTGGTTGGAATGGGCCGGCCACGCGGCCCTCACATATACAGGGGGTACTGTAAATGTTCTACACGCTAACCGCTAACCCGGCTGTCGACATGACGGTTTCGAGCTCTCCGCTCGAGCCCGACGAAAACGTCCGCACCGGCTCGGCCAGCTACACGGCTAACGGCAAGGGCCTCGACGTGTCCTTCGCCTTTAAGAAGATGGGCGTTGACACCGTCGCACTCGGCTTCTTTGCTGGCTTCACGGGCAAGTTCATCGTCGAGGAGGTCATGAACCTGGGTTGCCTCTGCCGCCCGGTCTGGACCGACGGTATCACGCGCATCAACACCTACGTCAACGATGGCCAGCACGAGTACGGCATCCTGAACCCGGGTGCTCCGATCACGCCGCAGCACCAGGAGGAGCTCTACAACATCCTGGACACCGCGGGCGATCTCGAGTGCCTGATCGTTTCCGGCTCCGTGCCTCCCAAAGCTACGCCCGATTTCCTGGCTCAGGTCATGGAGCACGCTCAGGCTCGTGGCGCCGACGTCGTCCTGGACCTGTCCTCCGACAAGCTCAAGGAGCTCGCTCACAAGAAGCCGCTGCTCATCAAGCCGAACCATCACGAGATGAAGGCCATCTTCGGCGTGCCGGTCGACACCGACGACGAGGTCCGCGTTGCCATGAAGATGGCTCACGACGCCGGCGTTCAGAACGTGCTGCTCACCCGTGGTAGCCGCGGCGACGCTTACTTCTCCAACGGCGAGGACATCTGGTACGCCAAGCGTGAGTTCAACATCAAGCTGGTCTCTTCCGTCTGCGCCGGCGACTGCACCCTCGCTGCGTTCCTGCACAAGTGGTACAGGGATCGCGACAACGTCGAGGAGGCCATGAAGCTCGCTATGGCCACCGGCGCCAACGTTGCCGAGTCCGTCGGCATTGGTGACTTCGGTCACGTCGACGAGTACAGCAAGCGCGTTGCTGTCCGCAAGCTCGATCGTCAGTAATCGAAACGCGACATATTCGTGCGCATGCGGCGCCCCGGTTTCGGCCGGGGCGCCTTTTTTGTTCCGCCATGGGGGAGAGGTGTCCTGCCGTACTTCATCGCTTGGTTGATTTTCAATCTCAACGCAACAGCCTGAACGGGCCCCGCGTTTCCGCAGCT
>CABUDB010000212.1 GCA_902490245.1 uncultured Collinsella sp. | reverse complement strand
ACGGGCCTCTTATGACTACTTTTGCCCGAACGCTCGCTCAAATGATTTTTCTGGGACGGGGATTAAATAATCATTGGGTGCCGAATGATTATTTAATCCCCGTCCCAGAAAAATCATTCCGTATGTTTGGCGCAGTTAAAATAGCCCCGTCCCAAATTGACTACCCTGGCATTGGGGATACCATGGTGGCACCCTAGCGAAAGGATGTTTCATGGCACATGTCGATGACCAGCGTGTGGCGCGCGTGCTCGATGCGCTCGAGGCTCAGCACCCCGGCGCACAGCTGCTCGTAAACGACCCGTGGTCGATCTATTACCTGACCGGCTTTTATGCCGATATGTTCGAGCGCTTTTGCGGCGTGCTACTCGCGCGCAATGCCGAGCCCGTGATCTTGGTCAACGCGCTGCATCAGCTGCCCGAGTATGACAATGCCCGCGTTGCCTACCACACCGATACCGATATCGTGACCGATGCCATCGCGTGCGAGATCGATCCGACCAAGCCGCTTGGCATCGATACCGTCATGCGCTCCGGCTTTTTGATGCCGCTCATGGAGCGCCACGCCGCAAGTGAGTTTTTCCTGGGTGACTTTGCCGTCACCGCCGCGCGCACCCACAAGGATGCCACCGAGCAGGAGCTCATGTGCGCGTCCTCGGCCGCTAACGACGCCGTGATGGCCGACGCAATCAAGCTCGTCCACGAGGGTGTGACGGAACGCGAGATTGCCGACCAGATGCTCGGCTTGTATCGCAAACACGGCTGCGAGGGCTTTAGCTTTCCGCCCATCGTGAGCTTTGGCGCCAACGCCGGCGACCCGCATCACGAACCCGACGACACCGTGCTCAAGCGTGGCGACGTAGTGCTGTTCGACATTGGCGGACGTCGCCGCAACTACTGCTCGGACATGACACGCACATTCTTTTGGGGCGAGCCGGACGAGGAGACCGCACGCATCTACGACATCGTTCGCCGCGCTAACGAAGCCGCCGAGGCGCTCATCGCACCGGGCGTTCGCATGTGCGACCTGGACCGTGCCGCGCGCGACGTGATCGAGGACGCTGGCTACGGCAAGTACTTTACGCATCGCCTGGGCCACTCGATCGGTCTGCAGGACCACGAGCCGGGTGACGTTTCGCTCGTCAACGAGCAGGTCGTAGAGCCTGGAATGACGTTCTCCATCGAGCCGGGCATCTACCTCCCCGGCCACACCGGCGTCCGCATCGAAGACTTGGCCCTGGTTACCGAGACCGGCGTCGAGATCCTCAACGACTACCCCCACGACCCAGTCCGCCTAGACTAGCCAATGTGGCAAAGGGACAGTCCCTTTGCCACATCCTGCCAACGCTGCGCCACGAAAACGGACTATCTACTACGTTTAACCCGCATGGGTCGACCACACCCGCGTTTTCGCAAAATCGGCAAGCCTTCTACCTGCGGTTTTTATTTCGCAATTCTCGGCATGGTCGAGGGTAACCGGTCAAACGTAGTAGATGGGCCCATTTCGTGGCGAGCAGGCCAAATTAGCTACCCGGCAAATGGGACTAGCGCAGCAGCCCCGCTACTTCGCCGGCCAGGGTGATGGTGCCGGCGGCTACGAAAGGCTCGCCCACGGCATCAAGAGCCGCGAGGGCCTCGGGCACGCTAGGGTAAACGCCCGCAAGCTTGTCCGCGTCCACCAGGGCAGCGAGCTCATCTGCCGGCAGGGCGCGATCGGAATCGGTCTGGGTCACGACCACGCGCGGAAAGGCCGGAATCAGCACGTCGACGATGCCCGCCACGTCCTTGTCGGCCAGCGCAGCGCACAGCAGTGTGGGGCGATTCTCCACGCACGAATCGATCTCGTCCAGCGCGCTCACAAAGTTCTCGCAGCTCTGGGGGTTATGGCAGGCATCAATCAGCTTGAGCGGATCGGTTCCCAGCACATCAAAGCGACCCGGCGTGGGGCAACCCATAAGCGAAGCATCGAGCTTTTCATGGTCGAGCTCGCGGCCCAGGTAGCCCTCGCACAGCATAATTGCGCACGCGGCATTCTGCGGCTGATACGCCGGCTTCACCATGCTCGACGTATAAATCGCGCGCGGCGTGGTGCAGCTAAACTCAACCGTATCGCCCACATGCGCCGGCACCTTGGTAGTGGCGTGGCTCACCACGAGCGGCACGACGCCGCACTCGCGGCAACGGGCATCCATCACGCGCTGAACGCTCGCCTCGTGCGTGCCCTCGCCCAGCACGACCAGGCGTCCGGGCTTAATGACCGCAGCCTTCTCCCCCGCAATGGCCTCGAGCGTATCTCCCAGAATGCGTGTATGGTCGAGCCCGATGCCCGTAATGGCAACGGCGACGGGATCGGTCGCACTCGTGGCGTCCCAACGACCGCCCATACCAACCTCGAGCACAGCAACGTCCACGCAAGCCTCGGCAAACACAACAAGCGCAGCGGCCGTCAGCAGGTCAAACGGTGTGATGGTATAGGCACGCTCCCCCGCCGCCACACGGCGCGCATTCACGCGATGCCCCGCCTCCACAGCGGCAGAAACGCCACGGGCAAACGCCTCATCGCTCACAACGCGCCCATCGACCTCCATGCGCTCGGGATAGCGCACAAGCTGCGGCGACGTATACAGCGCGGTCTTTAACCCCTCACCACGAAGGATGGCAGCCGAAAAACGCGTGGTCGAAGTCTTGCCATTGGTACCGGCAACCTGAATGCAGTCAAAAAATTCGTCCGGACGGCCCAACTCATCGAGCATATCGACAACCGTCTCAAGCAGAGGCCCAGCATCCCCAGAAATCCGCCCCGTATCAGCAGCCAAAGCAACAGCCTCACCAAACGAAAGCAACTCAAACGAGAAAGGAACGACATACGACCCAGAACGCTTAGCCATAACCCAAAGTCCCCCATAACAGAAAAAGAGGCCCACCAAAAAGAATGAGCCCCTCGCGTTGACAATATCAGCCTCTACCCGCTTGCAGCAAGATCAAGGCCACAACCCAGTGGCCCTAACCTACCAGTTGCAAACAACCACGTAACCGCAATGGGAGCGGTTTGGGGCTTTGCTCGATACAAGTTCCGCACGAGCCGAAGGCCACTTAATGTGGCCTTCGTGCGAGCAGGACTGTCCGCAGTAGCGAGCAAAGCCCCAAACCGCGTCCCCCAGTACCGCCTACGAGAAGTCAGCAACCTGAGCAGTCAGCGCCGCCAGGATCTCCTTGAGCTCAGCTGCACGGTCCCTCTTCTTCTGAACCACCGCAGGCGCAGCCTTAGCCACAAAGCCCTCGTTGGCGAGCGTCTTCTCGCAACCGGCGAGCTCCTTCTGGGCCGCGGCAATCTCCTTCTCCAGGCGTGCCTTCTCGGCCGAAAGGTCGACCTTGCCCTCGAGCACCACAAAAACCTCGACGCCGCTATCGACCACGGCGATGCTCGCGGCAGGCTTCTCAACATCGGTACCCATGACC
>CABUDB010000211.1 GCA_902490245.1 uncultured Collinsella sp. | reverse complement strand
CGACCTCGGCCAGCAGCGCGAAGAACGCCTCCTGTATGACCGAGAGTGTATAGCGTCGGCGACGATCGATCTTCCCCGCTTCCATTACCCCTCCAATTGCAACGCTCGACAATGCCCGGCAAACGCTCGTTTATCGACAGCAGGCCGAAGCTGTTCATTGCTCTGATGCAAATCAACATTGATACTTTTTATAGACACCTGTTCATTGTAGTTGAAAGAGAGTATCAAGTGACTCTATACGAACAGCTCGTTATCGAACTCACCAACCGATCGTTTTCCCATCAGGCCGCCTACCGCGCCGGCGGCACACCATATGAGCTGAGCGACCGCGAACCAGAGCCCTACAACCAGCAAATCGAAACGTTTGCCCGCATGATCGAAGAAGCCGATTGCGTGCTGGTAGGCGGGGCTTCCGGACTCTCCGCGGCAGGCGGCGGCGACTTCTACTACGAGGACAACGCGACCTATCGCAGACATTTCGGCAAATACGCCGAGCGCTACGGTTTCAGGGGCGCTTTTGAGGGGTCGTCTTACCGCTGGCCCACTGCCGAGGCGCGCTGGGGCTACCTTGCCACCTTCCTCGACACCACGCTCAACGCCCCGCTGCGCAAGCCCTACAAGGACCTCGACGCCATTCTCGCCGAGAAGGATTTCTTCGTGCTCACCACCAACCAGGACACGCAGTTTGTGAAGCTCTATCCCTGGGAGAAAGTGGCAGAGATCCAAGGCGACCACCGCTTCTTTCAGTGCTCCCGCTGTTGCACCGACGCGGTGTGGGATACGGTCGAGCCGGTCTCCAACATGGTAGAGGCCATGGGAGACGGCCTTGAGGTTCCGACAGAGCTCGTGCCGCGCTGCCCGCACTGCGGGGCAGAGGCGTTCCCCTGGGTTCGCGGCTACGGCAACTTCCTGCAGGGCGAACTCTACGAGGAGCAGTACCGCAAGGTGTCCGAATGGCTCGACGCGCACGCACGGCAGAGGATCCTCTTCCTCGAGCTGGGTGTGGGCCGCATGACGCCCGCGTTTATCCAGGAGCCGTTCTGGGCCCTCACGGCGCAGTTACCGCAGGCCAGCTACATCGCCGTAAACAACAAGACGCAGTTTCTCCCCCGCGCGATCGAGGATCGGGGGCTCGCCGTTCGCGCCGACATCGCCGACGTGCTCGCCGACGCGCGCAAGACGCTGGGGAGGTAGCGCATGGAGACGGCGAAAGCAGTTCGCATAGGCAGGGCGCTAGCCGAAGCGGATCTTGTCATCATCGGCGCTAGCAACGGACTCGACATGGCGGAGGGGCTCAACCTTTTCTGCGCCGATGCTCATTTCCAAGAGGCGTACGGGGACCTCGCCCAGGCAGACGGCATCGGCTGCATACTGCAGGGGCTCGCTTCCCCGGATGCCAGCGTGCGACGCCGATGGGCCGAGCGGTTCCATCAAAAGGAGTATCTCGAATATGAGCCCGGCTCGCTCATGAACGGGCTGCGGCGTCTTACGGAGCACGCCGACACCTTCGTGGTCACATGCAACATCGACGGGCTCTTCGCGCGCGCCGGGTTCGACGAGGAGCGCGTGCTCGAGACTGAGGGGAGCACGCGCACGTCGGTTGACGAGCGGCGCCTCGCCCATCCAGACGCCCTCGCCATGACCCAGCTCGACGAGCTCGCGCGTCTTGTGCAAGCCCATCGCAACGGCAGGGTCGCCATCCTCGAACTTGGCGTGGGACTGCACAACGGCGTCATAAAGCGCATGCTCGCCCAGATCGCGAACGCCTGCGAGCACGCCACCTACATCGTGTTCAACTACGGCCAGGCCATGGCGCCCGACGCTTCGTGCGAGACGATTCTCGTTGACGGCGATATGGCCCCGGCTTTCGAGGAGATCGCCCGATGCCACCCCTAGAAAGAGAAGCGCGTAGGCTTCGAAGCCTTATCGACGATGCCGACGCCATCATCGTCGGCATCGGCTCGGGCATGTCGAGCGCCGCCGGGTTCAACCATTACAACCGCGCGGGCATGGCGCGCGCAGGAATGGCGGACTGGCAGCAAGCCTTTGGCTTCAAGAGCCTTTTCGACGGCCTCTACCACCTCTACCCCAGCCTCGAGCAGCAATGGGCCTACTACGCGCGATATATCGACTTCATGCTGCGCGAGCCGACCTCGCAGCCCTATCTCGACCTACGGTCCCTCATCGGCCATAAGGACTACTTCATCCTGAGCACCAATGTGGACACCCAAGTCGAGAAGACGTTTCCCACCGAGAGGATCTGCAACTATCAGGGAAGCTTCGCGCACCTTCAATGCAAGCAGCCATGCTGCGACGAGCTCTTCGACGCGAGCCCCTACGTCGAGCGCATGCTCGCGGGCATGGCGGGGTTCGAGGTCCTCAGCGAGGATATCCCCCGATGCCCGCATTGCGGCTGGCAGCTTGTGCCGTGGGTGCGCGACGACACGTTTCTGCAGGGTGCGGCCTGGCGCGAGAGCCTCGGACGATACGAGCACTTCGTGCGCGAGCGCAGCGATCGCCGCGTGCTGTTGCTGGAGCTCGGCGTGGGCGAGATGACCCCCGGCATCATCACGCTCCCGTTCTGGAGCATGACCGCGAAGCTGCCGGATGCGCACCTTTTGAGCGTAAACATCTCGGGCGGCTCGGCTCCGTTGCAGCTTGGAAGCAAGGCAGGGGCGATCCAGGCCGATTTGGGCGCCCTGCTCTCGGTGGCGCGGGCAGGTGGCGAGTAACGCGGAGCGGTAGACGCGCAATGAGGTTTTAGCCGCAGCCTCCGAACGAGAGGGCTCGGAGGGTGGTATTCCTGAATCGCAGGTCACGATGGGTTATCGGAATCGCGAAGAGCGGATACCGCCAGTAAGCCCCCTTCGGAATAGGCGTTGAGCAGCTCCTGGGCATGGGCGAACTCGGGGCCTCGTCTCCAGCCGAGCAGGCGGTTGACGGCCAGATTGCCCTGGACGTTGTGGACGAAGAGCAGGAAGGCGTCTTCGCGTGAAAGCCCTGTTTTCTCCATGACCCAGGGAACCATCTGCTCCGCTCCGCGTTCTATGACGCGCTGGGCTACGCGAGCGTATGCGTCGCTGTCCGAATAAAGCAGGCGATAATCGTCGTCTGCCGGCGGACGCTGGCAAAGCGTTGCCGATTCAACCCCCTCAAGCGGGGGAGCCGCTGCCAATGCCTCGTCGATAAGCGCATCGAGCAGCGCGTACTTATCCTCGTAATGCAGATAGAACGTTCCCCGGTTGATCTCGGCGCGGCGGCAGATGTCCGCCACCGTCATCTTCGCGAAGCCGACCTCGGCCAGCAGCGCGAAGAACGCCTCCTGTATGACCGAGAGGGTGTAGCGCCGCCGGCGGTCGATCTTGGTTTCTCCCATCGCCTCTCCAATCTGAGTCGTTTGACAATGTCCAGTAGCTGTTCGTTTATCGACAGGTGCACGCGTTTGTTCATTGCCCCTGCGAAAATCAACA
>CABUDB010000210.1 GCA_902490245.1 uncultured Collinsella sp. | reverse complement strand
GAGGGCAAGAACTTCCTGCAGAAGGAGTTTAGCTCGTACAGCGCGACGCGTGGCGTATATCTGAAGGACGCTTCGAGCGAGGGTCTCTCTGCTAAGTATGCTGACGGCATCCTCACCGTTACGGTTCCTAAGATCGTCGAGAAGAAGAACGTCACGAAGATCTCTATCGACTAACTTCGTTGGTGTTCTGCGTTATTAAAAGACAGCAAAAGGGGCTGGGAAGCGATTCTCGGCCCCTTTTGCTGTCTGGGACAGTCTATTGAATGGTTGCCGGCTGATACTGACTCGCAGGGCGTATCGAGAGTTTTCGCGATCCTTGGAGAAGGGTTGCGGAGCTGCCGACCTCGTCATCCAGGGTTGCGGCCAGAGCTTTGGCATAGCTTTTGACGGTAAGGCTCGGACGATTGTTATCTTGGCTGATATGCATGGCAATGAGCTGTTCGGTGCGATCGGTAACAAGTTCGCGCGCGGCTTCGGCGGCTTGGCCATTGGAGAGGTGTCCCCTTGCGGACAGGATGCGCTCCTGAAGAAAGCGGGGATATTCTCCCTCGCGCAGCATGGTCACATCATGGTTGCTTTCGAGCGCGAGGACTCGACAATCTTTGAGGGTGTTCATGGCTTGGCTCGATAGCTCTCCGGTGTCGGTGGCAAAGCCGATGGAATCATCGAGGGCGTCGAATCGATAACCGACTGGATTGATGACATCGTGTGATGTTGAGTAGGTTTGCACGTGGATGCCAGCAATGGATAGGGCGTCGCCGGGATCGAATTCCTCGACAGGCAGATGCGAAAGATTTTCTTTGCTCGAAAGAGTGCCCCTGCTGGCAAAGAGGGGGCCGTGCCAGTGCTTGCACCAGACATCGAGGCCCTTGATGTGATCACTATGCTCATGAGTAATGAGAAGAGCCGAGACGTTGTCTGCCGAGAGCCCCAGTTCTGCCATGCGCTTTAATGTCTCGCGGCGAGACAGTCCGTCATCGACCATAATGAGCCCCTGCGGGCCCTCGATGAGTGCGCAGTTGCCTTTAGAGCCACTGCCGAGGATATGAAGGTGCAGACGAGACATAAGATTCCAAAGGATACAATGGGTGCGGACGAATAGAGGAGGAAGCAAATGCCTACGGTATCTCAGCATTATGGACACCATGCCGTGCCTGGGGCAGTCGATGAGACCCGGACGAGGCAGCAGGCTGCTCCTGTCGTGCTCATGGTATCAGGCGGCGCGGACTCGACGGCACTGCTTCTTATGGCGTGCACATCAAAGCTGGATATCCAAGACGGACGCGGTGTTGCCCCCATTGCTCGCGAGCGCCTGCATGTGCTGCATGTAAACCATCATCTGCGCGGCAAGGCGTCCGATGGCGACGAGGCCTTTGTGCGTGAGCTCTGCGCGAAATATGGTTTACCGCTGTGCGTGGAGCACGCTTATTTTGATGGGGAGTCGGGCAATATCGAGGCCGCGGCCCGCGAGGTGCGCTATGCCGCGGCGCGGAGGTATGTTCGCGAGCTCTGCGCCCAGACGGGGGCACCGCGAACGGCGGCTCGTATCTGCACCGCGCACACGTCTTCGGATCGCGCGGAAACGTTTTTGATGAACGCGATTAAGGGTTCGGGGCCCGCTGGCCTATCGAGCATTCCTCGCCGGAGGAATATCGTGGTGCGTCCCTTGCTCGACCTAACTCATGGCGAGCTCGTGGGCTATCTACAGGTACATGGTCAGCCGTGGCGTGAAGACGAGAGCAATGAGGATATCTCGTATCTGCGAAACTACGTGCGCCATCGAGTGATGCCGGTGGTGGCGCAGCGCAACGCGAGCGTCTGCAAGACGATTGGCGCCGCCTGCGAGATCTTAGGCGATGAGGACGCGTTTTTGTCTCAGCTTTCGGCACAGGCGTTTCGAAGCTGCCTGCGTAAGGAGGCGGCGGGCGCGCTGGTGCTCGATGCCAGGCGCCTTGCTGCGGCCGAGGTGGTAATCGCGCGGCGCATCGTGCGGCTGGCGATTAAGCGCATCGATCCGGACGCTCGTCCAGAGATGCGACATGTGGAGCGAGTCCTTTCCTGCGTTGCCGAGGGCGCCGGCTCGGTCACGCTTCCGGCGGGGATTGACGCACGCATTGAGTTTGGCATGCTGGCGTTTAAGGCGCCGGCGGCTCGCGAGGGCCTGGTCGCGGACTGGGTTACCGTACCCGGTCGTTTGCCGTTGGGCGGGGGACGTATGCTGGTCACAGAACCGATGGCCGTTGAGCCGGGATGCGATATCGTGCGGCGTGCCCGTGAGCTCGCGGCTGCCGGGGAAGTGACGGCTTTGGTAGACGCGGCTGCCTTGGGTTTTGCCGACAGCGATAGTGAGCGGATCCTGGCGGGCTCGCGTGGCGAGATCCCTGCCGAGGCGCGATTGGCGCGCCTGTGGGTGGACGGTCCCGCACCGGGAGACGTGATGTGCCCGTTAGGGATGAGTGGTCGAAGCAAGAAAGTATCCGACTTGCTAGGTGAGGCTCGCATTCCCGTTTCCGAGCGCGCCGGCGTGCCCATGGTGAGGACGGCGCCGGGGGGTGCCGTGGTGTGGGTCGCCGGAGTTCGCGCGGACGAGCGTTTTAAGTGCACGGCCGCAACGCGCGTGGCATATATGCTCCGCGTGGTCGATGCGGAATAGCGTCCCACGCCTGCTATTCTGTGCGACGTTGACGGTATTCCCGCGCTGATGGCGCACGGGCTGGTAAATTTACCCCGTGCGCTGCTAGAATGTGAAGTTCGCGTCCATACGGCGGTGTGTGGGCGATAAGCACAAGAAAGGGTTGTCATGGCTTCTCAACATCCGGATATCGAGAAGGTTCTGTTCACGCAGGAGGATATCGACGGTATCGTCTCTCGCCTAGGCGAGCAGATTACTCGCGACTACGCGGGTAAGGATCTGGTGCTGATTGCGGTCCTGCGCGGCGCCGTGGTCTTTATGGGCGACCTGATGCGTAAGATCGAGCTGCCGACCAACATCGATTTCATGGCTGTTTCGAGCTACGGCGACGGTGTGAAGTCCTCGGGTATCGTGCGTATCATTAAGGACCTGGATATCGACATCCGCGGTCGCGACGTGCTGATCGTCGAGGACATTCTGGACTCGGGCCTGACGCTCAAGTATCTGATGAAGAACCTCGAGAGCCGCAAGCCCGCTTCTCTGGAGGTCGCCGCCTTCCTGTGGAAGGACGTTGAGGACCGCGTCTCGGCCATCACGCCCAAGTATGTTGGAACCCATTGCCCCGATGCCTTTGTGGTGGGCTACGGCCTCGACTATGCCGAGCGCTATCGCAACCTTCCGTATCTGGGCATTTTGAAACCGGAGGTTTATTCGTAAGATGCCCGACGACCGTAACGATAACAATTCCCAGACTCCCCGGGAGCCTAAGATCCCGGGGATGCCCGGAGGCAAGAAGCCCACGCGTACGGGCTGGCTGTATTTTCTTTTGGCTTGCGCGCTTCTGGGCTAT
>CABUDB010000209.1 GCA_902490245.1 uncultured Collinsella sp. | reverse complement strand
ATGACGGAGGGGATGCTCTTGGCGCCCTTGGCCGTCACATCGATAAAGTCGGGCGAACGAACGAGCTTGTCCTCGTCAATGTACTTACGCACCGCGCGAAGCGTTTCCTTGTCATTGCGCGTCGAAAACGTAAAGTGGCCATTCTCTTTGGTAAAGATGGCAAAACGCGTAATCTTCTTGGTGCCGCGCAAAACCTCGGCGGCAATATAGTCGACCTCGTCCCACGGGATTTGGATATAATCCTCGGGATTGCGCTCGTTATAGTACTCAAACGCCTTATTGCCCACCATCACGTTACCGTGACTGGTAAGCCCCATCAGGCAGGTTGCCGGCGTTGCCAGATCGACCGTGCTGTTCTGAGATTGCGCCATACGCGCCTCGCCCTCCAAATAAAACAATCGGACCGCATCCAGTGTACCCACCGGGTGCGGTCCGTTTCAATGGCTCAAAAGCCCTTGCCTAGCAACTCTCGGTCTTAAGCCGAAGCGTGCTTACATGAAGCCGCAGACGCGACCGATGATGCCGACGGCGAAGAGAGCCAGGATGATGACGATCGGGCTGACCTTCTTCTTGAGGAGCTTGCAGACCAGAAGGGTCAGGCACACGGCGGCAAGGCCGGGGATGAGCTGATCGAGGTTGGCCTGAAGCGTGGTGACCTTCACCGGGTCGAGTGCGTTGGCACCGACAGAGCTGTACATCGTCAATGCCTGCTTGATGCCCTCAGAACCGGCGGGCAGGTTGGCCCAGTCGATATAGGCGCCAGCGGACTGCGTGACCTTGGAGACGACCGGGGTGAAGGAGATGGACACCCAGCGCTCGACCAGGGCGCCGATGATGAACATACCCAGGATGGAAGCACCCTCGGTGACCTTGCCCATCAGACCGCCGGAGAGGTCCTTGGCGATGGAGGAGCCGACCTTGTAGCCAAACTCCTGCGTGTACCACAGGAAGGCGTAACGGATGATGTTCCACGCGAAGAAGAACAGCAGCGGACCGGCGATGCTGCCGGACAGGGCCAGGGAAGCGCCCAGTGCACCCAGAATCGGGCGAAGGGTGAACCAGAAGGCGGGGTCGCCGACGCCGGCGAGCGGGCCCATCATACCGACCTTGACGCCCTGAATGGCGACGTCGTCAATCGGAGCACCGTTGGCGCGCTCCTCCTCGAGGGCGAGGGTAACGCCAATGACGGGGGCGGAAACATAGGGGTGGGTGTTATAGAACTCCAGGTGGCGCTTAAGAGCGGCAATCTGGTCATCCTTGCTGGTGTAGAGCTTCTTGATCGCAGGGATCATTGCGAAGCACCAGCCGCCGTTCTGCATACGCTCGTAGTTCCACGAGCCCTGAAGGAACTGATGACGGAAGCAAACCTTCTTACGGTCAGCCTTGGTGAGCTGAATCTTGTTCTCTGCCATATGTATCACTCCCCTCCTACTCGTAATCGTTCAGAATGTCGCCGAGCGGGTCACCGGAGCCACCGCCCATGCCGCCACCCTGCTTGGCCAGATCCTTAAGGCCAAGGTAGATGAGGGCAAGGGAGATGCCGATGAGGCCAAGGGCGATCAGCGTGAGCTGAGGGATGGCAGCAAGGACAAAGCCGAGGATGAAGAACGGCCAGGTCTCCTTGGTGGCCATCATGTTGATGACCATGGCGTAACCGACGGAAGCGACCATGCCGCCGCCGACAGCCATGCCGCCGGACAGCCAATCGGGCATAGCGTTAAGCGCGTTGGTAACGGCCTCGGCCGGGATGATGCACAGAAGTACTGCCGGGATGGCGATACGAACACCCTGCATGAGGATGCCGGCGTACTGCCAACGCTCGATGCCGGCGAAGTCGCCCTTCTCGGCGCAGGCGTCCATGGCGTGAACCATAGCGGTAGCCAGGGTACGGCAGATCATGGTCAGGAACAGACCAGCGACCGACAGCGGGACGGCGACGGCGATGGCGGCGGTAACGGCCTTGGCCGAATCGGTGGCGCCACCGTTGAGGGCGAGCACCATGATGATCGAAGAAGCGACCGAGGCCAGAGCGGCGTCAGGCGCGACGGCGGCGCCGACGTTAGCCCAGCCAAGGGCCATCATCTGGAGCGAACCGCCCAGGAGGATGCCCTCCTGAAGGTGACCGGTTACGAGACCGATAAGCGTGCATGCCACGAGCGGCTGATGGAACTGGAACTCATCCAGAATGCCTTCCATACCGGCAAGCAACGCGACAATCGCAACAAGCAGAATAGTGATTGCAGACATGTATCGGACCCTCCTTTACTATGCTTGAGCGGCCAGTTCGGCCTTAGCTTTCTTCAACATGGCGTCGAGATCCTCGGAGGAATCCGAAGGAACCTTGCGGACCTCGAACTTGACGCCCTTGGCCTTGAGAGCCTCGATGGTCTTGACATCGTCATCGCCCATAGCGACAGCGTTAGTGACGACGACCTTGCCCTTGGAGTGGGCCATGGAACCGATGTTGGCTTCCTTGATGTCGACGCCGGCCTCGATGGCCCTGAGCAGATCCTGCGGGTTCTCGAACAGCAGCATCGCCTTGGTGTCGCCAAAGCGCGTGTCCTTGACGACCTCGGCCATCTTCTTGATAGGCACGACGTTGGCGTGGACTCCCGGAGGGGCAGCCTGCTCGATCATGGTCTTGCGGAGCTCGTCGTGAGCAACGCCGTCGGAGACCACGATGATGCGGTTGGGGTTGATCTGCTTGGTCCACGTGGTGGCCACCTGACCATGCAGCAGGCGCGTGTCGATACGGACGTGGGCGATCTTGATGTGCCCGTCGCCGATCACCGTTCCCGGAGGAATGGCACCCGCAGGAGCAGCGGCGGCCGCAGCCGGCTTCTTCTCCTCGGGCTCCAGAGACTCGGGCTTGACGCGCACGCCGGCCTTAGCCTCAGTCACGAGATGTTTTGCGATCGCATGTGCAGTGTTCTTTGCGTCAAAGCGCTGCGAATATGCCTCGATGAGCATAGGCAGGTTGACACCGGTGACGATAGCCCAGGAATCGTGGCCCTCGATGAGCCCGCTGATCTGGTTGAACGGCGTGCCGCCCCACAGATCAACGAGGAAGAGCACCTGCTCCTGGTCCTCGAAGGAAGCGATTGCCTCCTCGACCTTGGCACGGAAGTCGTCGGGCCCCATGCTCGGCTCGAGCGAGACCACGGCAACAGACGGCTGATCGCCAAAGACCATCGAGCCCGTCTGCTTGATTCCAGCCGCCAAGTCACCATGGCTAGCAAGAACAATACTTACCATCACATAACCTCCTTTTTGTCTACGTATTTCCTACACGACAATAAAGGAGTATACCTGTTCGCCTTGTGGATTTATAGCTAAATTCGCAAACGGTTGCATTATTTGTTTAAACGTCTAAGTTTGTTACAAATTGATTACGTTGCTGATTTACAGCTCATTGCCTACTAAAACGTGATTTCCCAATTACTTTCACAGATATATACAGACACTCTGTTCATTAACGCCGCTTTTAGGTTAATC
>CABUDB010000208.1 GCA_902490245.1 uncultured Collinsella sp. | reverse complement strand
CAACTTATGGAGTTGAGGATGATTTAGCTAGTTCCGGAGGGCGGTGTCTAGGGTGGCAGCCACTACCAGGGGATCATCAGTGCCGGCGAAGAGGCGAATAGTGCTCCCGTGCTTGCCGCGTGGGGCCGAAAGGCGCGTTGCTGAGCCGCCGGCGGGTGATGCGCGGAATTCGTCCGGCAGCATGCTGAAGAATTCGCCCGCGGTGTAGTCCATCAGGTCAAACTCTACTGCCGGGCCAAAACCATGCTCCAGGATGCCGGTCGAGATGGCATGGTCGGAATGCGAGGTCAGCCCGGGATAGCGCACGTTGCGCACCATCTCGTTGGCAGCAAGATACTCGGCCAGCGCACGGGCGCGGTCGAAGTGCGCCTGCATGCGGGTGTCGAGCGTTTCGAGCCCGTGCTCTAGAACCTCGGACTCAACGGAGGACAAGTCGAGCGCGGCCAATCCACACCCTTCGAGCAACGCGTGCGCGCACTCGGCAGCAGCATCCACACGATGGCGCTTGAGCTGCGAGCGCGCCACCGAAGCGGCAACGAGCTTACGCGGAGCCTTACCGGCACACACGCGGTCGAGTGCCTCGAGCGACAGCGCAGCACCCAGCCGCAGCGGATCGCATCCAAAGACGCTTGCCACAGTGTTATCAACCACGAGCAGCGCATGGGCCTCGCGAGCCGCGCGACCCAGAGCACGAAGATCGGACACGCGCAGACCAAACCCGCCAATGGAGTTGACAAACCACCACAGGTGCGGCCCCTCGGCATCAAACGAAGCATCAAAGCCCTTGGACGCTGCGGCAAACGCTGCAACCGAGGGCTCCCCCACCATCACAACATCGCAGCCATCAAAGCCGAGCGCAAACGCATCGGCAAAGTCATCCGCAAAGGCCACCAGGCGGTCACCGGGATGTACAATCCCCAACAAAGACAGCGCCGCCGGCACATGCGGAGCTGCAACCAGTCGCGTCCCACGCGCGCCAGTCCTTGCAGCCCAGTCCGCTTCAAACTGCCGTGCGCACATGCGGCACCGTCCCTTCTAAAACAAAACCCACGATTCGGAGTTCACCAGAACGCCGGAACCAACATTAACCGTGGTATTCGCCGTTGTACTGGATGAGCGTCAGGTCCTCCACGCCGTCGAGCGCGCGAATGGCGTCGGCATAGGGCATATCCACGCCGTCCGAGAACACCTCGACGGCCATCTCGACTTTGTTGCCGCGCATCGTCTTGGACTTGACGCTGAACTTGGTGCGCCCAAATGCACGCACGATATCGTCGCCGGTGGTCTGACCCGTGTAGTGGATGACCATCATGTACACGCGCGCCTTGTCCTGGTGGCTCGCAAAGCCGGCAATCATCACCACGATCACCACCGCCGTGAGCCCCACGAGCGCATACATACCGGCTCCCGCCGTAATGCCCGTGGTAATGGACCAAAACAGATACAGCAGGTCGAGCGGGTCCTTGACCGCCGTACGGTAGCGGACGATAGACAGAGCACCGACCATACCAAGCGAGATGACCACGTTTGTCGAGATCGCGAGCGTGACCATGCAGGTGAGCACGCACATGCCCACGAGCGTCACGGCAAAACTGCGCGAATACACCACGCCGGTAAAAAAGCGCTTGTACACGTAATAGATCAGGATGCCCATGGCGAGCGCCACGAGCAGCGACAGGCCAATCTTGGCAGGGTCGACCTGACCGAACGCCTCCAAGACGGAGTTCTTAAAAAAGTCCCTGGTGCTCATGGTCTAAATATCCCCTCGGTTCTCAAAATCCGATTCCCAGTAATTAAATCCGCGCAGGTAGGCGGTCTTTTCGTAACACAGGCAGTACTTGGAGACCGCCGTGAGTTCGGCCGCACCCGGCGGCACCATATCGCGCACCAGCTGCGGACAAAACTCGGTAAACTTGACCTCCATCACCAGCTTGCCGGGCTCCAGCACGGGCAGCGCGGGCAGCGTCGCGTCAAAGATATCAAAGCTACCCACCGCCGCGCGCACGTTGCTATCAAATGTGATGCGCACGGTGCCCTCGTCCATCACCCACGGCTCGCGCTCGTAGTCCACGATGGTCCGCGGGCGCATCATATTACAGATGCACTCGATGTAGAACTCGCGACAGAGCGGATAGGGGCTCCTCAGCAAAAAGCCGTAGTCGCCAGCCAGAATCTGCTCAAACTCGCCACGTGTGAGCGGCGCGTTCTCCTTATAGATCCAGCCACCGTACTTCTTTTTGCGCTCGAGCTTAATCACCTTGTCGCTGCCGTTATAGATGCGCACGCGATACTTTTTGCGCATGAGAATGCCGGCATCTTTTTCCTCGTAGGCCGAGTTGCAGTAGTCGTCAAAGTACAGGCTGCGAATGGTGTAACCGCCCGCCCGCGCATGCTTGTCCAGCTTAAACACCGGCGCCATGCGACAGGCAAGCGCGGAGTGCTCACCCTCGTTAATGAGATATTTGAGCTCGTGGCGGTAACGCTCCTGCGTGGTACGCACAGGCGGAGCCGCCAGGCGCTCAAGCAGCGCGCTAGCCCTCCTCATACGTGTCCTCCACGACCTTACCGCCGTCTTGCACGTAAAAACACTTCATGCCGTAGTGCTTGCCGTCGTCGGTCACATAGTAGTCAAACGCATCTTGCGTATAACCGTCGGAGTTGGTGGCACGCACGCGCACAAAATACTGGCCGGCATCGGGCGCATCGCAGGTCACCTCGGGAAGCAGCACGTCCTCGGCCTTAAAGACCACGTCGCTTATGGCATAGTCGCGCGCAAGCTCTACGGTGTAGCGAATGTCGCGCGCCTCAAAGTCGTAGGACGCATCCCAGTTAATGCGCAGCTTACCGTTATCGATCTGCGGCACGCCGATGTAGAACGGCATGGGCTTTTTAAAACTCTCGCGAAAGCTCTTGTAGTTCTCCTCGATCTCGGAGGGAATCGCCGCGGCGATCTGCTCGTATTGGTCCTTGGTGACAGGCAGATTGTCGATATCGGGCGAAGCAAAGACCAGGGATTCAGTCACCTCGCGGTAGTGCTTGATCATCTTGGTCAGGCGAGTCTCGGTCAAATACGAGCGCAAGTCCTTGACGGCACGGTCGAGTTCGCTGCGGAACGACTTGCTGCGCAACGCGCGGTTAAACAGCACGTTGCCCCAGTAGTTGCTTGCGCCGCGCTCCCAGCTCGCGTAGTCCGAAAACCCGGTAAGAGAAAGCTCCAGCTTACGCAGCATGCCGTCGTTATCCCAATCCAAAAAGTACCAGGTATTTGAGTTGAGAGGGCTGTACAGATAGCAGTTACGGTTCTGCGTATCGCAGTTGCCCGTTAGGATCTGAAACGCCAGCCAATAGACCAGATTCTCGGTATCAAAGTAGGTGTCGAGCACGTCATCGATCTTTTGCGATTCATCATTGAGCGCATCGAGCATCTCGATGAGCTTGGTGTGGTCCGAATCGCCCTTAATCTCGAGCATGCCCTCAAAGTTTGCCTGGTTGTAGT
>CABUDB010000207.1 GCA_902490245.1 uncultured Collinsella sp. | reverse complement strand
ATGAAGAACCGCGGGTGGCGGCGTGATAGACGGGGAGAAAGTGTTGAGCGGGGTATCGGCCGTAGGCTAACGAGAGGAATCAGGCAGGTGGCAATCAAGGTGTTCGCTGACGGTGCGAACCTCGAGGGCATGCTCGACATGTACGAGAGCGGCAACGTTCAGGGTTTCACGACCAACCCGTCCCTTATGAAGAAGGGCGGCGTGACGGATTACCGCGCGTTTGCCAAGGAGGTCCTGGCCCACATCACCGATGTGTCCGTGTCGTTTGAGGTCTTTGCCGACGACGTCGAGACCATGGAGGTCGAGGCTCGCGAGATCGCTACCTGGGCCGAGAACGTCTACGTCAAGATTCCGTGCGTGACCACCAAGGGCGAGTCCACGGCCGAGCTGGTGCGCAAGCTTTCCACCGACGGCATCAAGGTCAACGTCACCACCATCTTTACGCCCGCGCAGGTCGACGAGATGGTCGAGGCCGTTGACGCCGAAACGCCGTCCATCATCTCGCTTTTTGCCGGCCGTATCGCCGATACCGGTGTCGACCCCATTCCGTTTATGACGGAGTCGGTCAAGAAGGCCGCCGCCAAGCCCAGCTGCGAGGTCCTGTGGGCATCCACGCGCGAGCTCATCAACATTTACCAGGCGCAGGCCTGCGGTTGCCAGATCATCACGGTGCCCAACGGCATCCTGGCCAAGCGCAAGAACATCGGTCGCGATCCGTACGAGGTCTCGCTCGATACCGTGCGTGGCTTTGCCAAGGATATCGCCGCTTTGGGCTTCCATATCTTGCCGTAACGCGAACACTGGCTGCGCCGCGGGTTGTTCGCCCCGGCCTTTCCTTTCCCTATCGCTCACGCGCTTCGCGAGGGCCGCGCTAGGCAAAGGAAAGGCCGGGGCTGCCGACACGAGCTTGCCGGCAAGTTAGCACTCGGCTTCCATATCCTGCCGTAGGCAAAGGTACCCCCGCCTGCGACGTGCAAAATTGAGAGTATTCAGCAAGGTAAAGGCTTTTACCTTGCTGGTTGAAGCACGGAACAGCCCCCGTTTTGGCTCTGACGACGCTAAAACGGGGGCTGTTTGTGACTTTATTGCCTCTGAGGGGCGTTCGGAGCGGCGGAAATTGCAGAATACTCGCGATTTTGCACGCTGCTACAGGGGGTACCCTTGCTTTGGCGGTTTATTTCCCCTGCACCATGGTGAGGGAGATCTTCTTGCGGTCGCGATCGACCTTCTCGACCCATACCTTGACCGTGTCGCCGACGCGCACCACGTCGCTGGGGTGCTTGACGAAGCGGTTGGCCAGCTTGGAGATGTGTACGAGGCCGTCCTGGTGCACGCCCACGTCGACGAAGGCGCCAAAGTCGACGACGTTGCGCACCGTGCCCTTGAGCTCCATGCCGGGCTCCAGGTCGTCAATAGAAAGTGCCGAGCGGCTAAAGACCACCTCGGGCGCGTCGTCGCGCGGGTCGCGGCCGGGCTTCTTGAGCTCGTTGACAATGTCGATGAGCGTGAGAGTGCCGCAGTCCAGGTCGCTTGCCAGCGCCGAGATGCTGCCCAGGCGGCGCTCGATGTCGGGCACGCCGCCGCGGCTGAGCTCGCTTGCCGCAACGCCGGTGCGCTCCAGGACGGCCGTGGCCACCTCGTAGCTCTCGGGGTGGACGCTTGTCGCGTCGAGCGGGTTCTTGCCGCCGCTGATGCGCAAAAAGCCCGCTGCGTTGAGATATGCCTTGGGTCCCAGCTTGGGGACCTTCTTGAGTTGCCGGCGATCGGTAAAGGCGCCGTTTTCCTCGCGATAGGCCACGATGTTCTTGGCCACGCTCGGCGTGATACCAGATACGTAGCCCAGCAGGCTCGCGCTCGCGGTGTTGACGTCGACGCCCACGCGGTTGACGACGTCCTCCACCACGTGGCCCAGGGTGCGCGAAAGCTCGGTCTGGTCAAGGTCGTGCTGGTATTGGCCCACGCCGATGGACTGGGGCGGAATCTTGACGAGCTCTGCCAGCGGGTCCTGCAGGCGGCGGCCCAGGCTCATGGCGCCGCGCACGGTGACGTCCAGGTCGGGATATTCCTGGCTGGCGAGCTCGGACGCGGAGTACACCGACGCGCCGGCCTCGTTAACGATGGTGTAGCGAAGGCTGGGCGCCTGCTCGGCAATGAACTCCGAGACGACTTCTTCGGTCTCGCGGCTGGCGGTGCCGTTGCCGATGACGATGGTGTTGACGCCGTCCTTCTTGACGAGGCGGGCGAGCTCACGCTTGGTGCCGGCGACGTCGTGGCGCGGCTTGGTGGGGTAGACCACGCCGTGGTCGAGCAGCTTGCCGGTCTCGTCCATGACGGCGACCTTACAGCCGGTGCGGTAGCCCGGGTCGAGCGCGAGCACGCGGGCGCCGCGCACGGGGCGCGCCGAGAGCAGCCCCTCGAGATTCTTGGCAAAGACGTTGATGGCCTCGGTCTGCGCGCGAACGGTGAGTTTGGCGCGGGCTTCGCGCTCCAGCGAGGGAGCCATGAGGCGCTTGTAGCCGTCGGCGATAGCGGCGTCAAAGACGGGCGCGAACACGCCCTGGCGACGGGGCCAGCGGCTGCCGAGGCGCGCCGTGGCGGCAGCGCCGTCGACGTTCACGCGCACGAGGAGCTTGCCCTCGCGCTCACCGCGGTCGATAGCCAGCACGCGGTGGTTGGGGATGCGGCGCAGCGGTTCGTCATAGCTGTAGTACGGCTCGTAGGGGGTCTTCTCGGCGGGGTCGGTGGCCTCAACGACGATGTCGGCGGTGTTTTGCGTAAAGGCGCGCAGATCGGCGACGTTCTCGGGGTCCTCGGCCACCGTCTCGGCCACGATATCAGCTGCGCCGGCGAGCGCCTTCTCGGGCGTGTCGAAGCCGGCCTCCTCGTTGATGTATGCCGCGGCGGCGTCGAGTGCGCTGCCCTTGGCCGAGGCCTGCATGATGATCATGTTGGCGAGCGGCTCCAGGCCGGCCTCGCGGGCCTTTTGCGCGCGGGTCATGCGCTTCTTTCGGTAGGGCTTGTAGAGGTCCTCGACACGCTGGAGCTGCGTGGCCTCGCGGATCTGCTGCTCGAGCTCGGGCGTGAGCTTGCCCTGGGCGTCGATGAGCAGCATGACGTCTTCTTTGCGCTGCTCAAGATTGCGCAGGTAGGACAGGCGCTCGTCGAGTGCGCGTAGGGCGACGTCGTCCATGCCACCGGTGGCTTCCTTGCGGTAGCGCGAGATAAAGGGGATGGTGTTGCCCTCGTCGATGAGCTTGACGGCCGCCTCGATGTTGGCGGCCTTAAGGTTGAGCTCGCGGGCGAGCTGGGCGATAAGATCCATGAAACTCCTTGCGTTTGAGGTGCGTTTGCGGCACAGGGCTACCAAGGATACCACCCGTCCCAAAAGACTGTTTTGGGGCCGCGCCATGAAAACGGCCTATCTACTACGTTTGAACCGTATGCCGGGAACGAAGACCGGCAGGAGCAGGCGGAGACGGAAGGCGGCGCGGCCGAAA
>CABUDB010000206.1 GCA_902490245.1 uncultured Collinsella sp. | reverse complement strand
CACCATTTTCACATGCCCCTGCGCATACAGCCCGCCCGACGGGAAGATGGCCAGGTAATCACGTCGCGCGAGCAGCCGGCGGCAAAGCGCTTGTCCTTGAACTTTTTCTTGAGCGACTTGGTCGTAAAGTCCATGACGCTCTTACTCGGACGCATGATGACGGCAGCACCGATCAAGCCGGTGAGCTCGTCGCAGGCAAACAGGATCTTTTCCATCTGCAGCTCGGGCTTGGGCAGCGAGGTGTTGAAGTCCGACGTGTGCGTCTGAATGGCGCGAATGAGATCGGGAGAGGCGCCCTCGCCTTCAAGGATCTCGGCCGCATAGATGGTGTGGTTCATGGGGTCGTCCTCATGCTCCTCCCAATCTAGGTCGTGCAGCAGACCGACGATGCCCCAAAACTCCTCGTTCTCGGGGTCGAACTCGCGCGCAAAGTAGCGCATGGTGCCCTCGACCGTTTCGCCGTGGGTGATGTGGAACGGGTCCTTATTGTGCTCGTTGAGCAATTCGAACGCACGGTCGCGGGTGATTCCGGCGGAAAGTGGCTCTGCCATAAAAGACTCCTTGTGCTCGCAGGTATCGCTAAGAATGAATACTACTAGAACGACTAGAACGAAAAAACCACCACAAAGGTGCCTGTCCCCTTTGTGGTGGTTTTTGGCGCGGATGGGTTAGTTGAGGGCGGCTTGGGCTAGGCGAGCTTCGGCGTCCTCCTCGGTGACGCCCAAGGCCACGGCAAACTCCTCGATGGAGCGGCGCTTGGCTTCCTTGAGTACGCGCATGTAGTAGGAGCTGGGCTTTTTATCGGCTTCCTCGGCCTGGCGAATGCGGTGCATCATGGTTTTTGCCACGCGGACCGTCTCGGGCGCGCCGAGCTTGAGCTGCTGCTTAAAGTGCGTCTCCTCAAGCGAGCTGTTGCGCTCGGTAAAGGTGTCGCACTCCAGCTCGTCATAGTGGCTCAGCAGGTGCTCGGCATCTTGCTGCGAGATAGCGGCGTGCAAACGGTCGGCCTGCGCCACGGGGTACATGAGGATCGTCTGCGCATGTCCCTGCTTGGTCTCGAGCAGCAGCATGGGCTGCGGTGTGTCGTCCCTAAAACCGACGACGGTGCAGACTCCCTGGCCCGGATGAATGACGTGTTGACCGATTGAGAACATGCTACCTCCAACTTATACGAATTTACGTATGTCTAGAATAACACGCTGACGTGCGCAAACCCTTACTTTATGCAGGAAAAGCACACAACTCTGATAGGTAAGAGTATTCGATAACAGACGCAGCTCATTCACACCTTTATGCATTTTCAACGCCTGCATAATCTGCAGGCAGACTGGCATCTTTGAGTGACTCCATACAAGCTGTAGTCATTTTTGTGCATATGCAATATCTATTAGCTTTACCCTGCGACAGTGCCCGTCGCTTGTGATAGAGTGCTACAAACTCTGGCTTTTGCCCTACGAGTGACCAAGAGCTCGGGGGCTTTAACACAAGGAGGATCTATGCCCGAGAAGATTGAAGAGCTGGTACGCGCTGCGCTTGCTGCGGCCCAGGAGGCCGGCGACCTTTCCGCATTTGAACTTGACGATTGCGCCATCGAGCGACCGGCTGATACTTCTCATGGCGAGTGGACCTCTACCATGGCCCTGAAGTCCGCCAAGCTGGCCCACTGCGCCCCGCGTAAGATCGCCGAGGCCATCGTTGCCCATATGCCCGAGGACCCCGCGATCGAGAAGGTCGAGATCGCCGGCCCTGGCTTCATCAACTTTTACCTCTCCGTTGCCGTCAAGAATGCCATCTTTGGCGAGGCTCGCGAGAAGGGTATGGACTTCGCTAAGTCCAACGTCGGTGGTGGCCTGAAGACCCAGGTCGAGTTCGTTTCCGCCAACCCCGTCGGCCCCATGCACATCGGCCACGGCCGCTGGGCCGCGCTGGGCGATTCGCTCTGCCGCGTTATGGACCACGCCGGCTATGAGATCCAGCGTGAGTTCTACATCAATGACCACGGCTCTCAGATGAACACCTTCGGCAACTCCATCAGCACGCGCTATATGCAGCTTGCCGACATCATCGCCAAGCAGGGCGTTGATATCGACGAGGCTCACAAGCTGCTGATCGCCGACCGTGACGCCTTTGTTGCCGACGAGAACGACGAGCACCCCGAGACCCATCCGTATCAGGACAACTTTGCCGAGACCTTGGGCAAGGACTCTTACGGCGGCGACTACATCATCGACGAGGCCGCCGAGTTCTGGCGCACCGACGGCGACAAGTGGGTCGACGCCGATCCGCAGGAGCGCATGGAGAGCTTCCGTGAGCGCGGCTACGTGAAGATGGTCGACAACATGCGCGACCTCTGCCACGCCGTCAACTGCGACTTTGACCGTTGGTACTCCGAGCGCTCGCTGTATGTGAAGGACACCGAGGGCGAGACCGCCGGCACCTCCGCCGTCGACCGCGCTTTTGAGAAGCTCGACAAGATGGGCTACCTCTACACCAAGGACGGCGCCCTGTGGTTCCGCTCCACCGATCTGGGCGACGACAAGGACCGCGTCCTGATCAAGTCCGACGGCGAGTACACCTACTTCGCCTCCGACGTCGCCTATCACTGGGATAAGTTCCAGCGCGTCGACCACGTCATCGACATCTGGGGCGCCGACCACCACGGTTACATCGAGCGCGTCCGCTGCGTCTGCGACGCTCTGGGTTACCCCGGCAAGTTTGAGGTTCTGCTGGGCCAGCTCGTCAACCTGCTGCGCAACGGCAAGCCCGTCCGTATGTCCAAGCGCAAGGGCACCATGGTGACCCTTCAGGAGCTCGTCGACGAGGTCGGCTCCGATGCCGCTCGCTACACGCTCATCTCCAAGAGCTCTAACCAGATGGTCGACTTCGATATCGAGGCCGTCAAGAAGCGCGACAACTCCAACCCGGTGTACTACGTGCAGTACGCTCACGCCCGCGTGTGCTCCATTCTGCGCCGTGCCGCCGACGTTACGCCCGAGCAGGCTGACGAGATGGGCATGAAGGCCGTCGCCGCCAAGGCCATCGGTGAGAACGTCGATTACTCGCTGCTGACCGACCCGACCGAGCTCGCCCTTTCGCGTAAGCTCAACGAGCTTACCGACTTGATTGCCAGCTGCGCTCGCGACCGCGCCCCGTTCCGTCTGACGCACTTTGCCGAGGAGCTCGCCGGCGACTTCCACAGCTTCTATGCTGCCTGCCAGGTGCTGCCGAGCGAGGGCCGTCCCGTCGACCCCGAGCTTTCGCGTGCCCGTCTGGCCGCTTGCGACGCCGTCCGCGTGACGCTCGCCCTGGTGCTCACCCTCGTTGGCGTTTCTGCGCCCGAGCAGATGTAATCTGCGAGTCATTTGACCGTACAGACTTGGTTTAACTAAGCCTTGAAAGCCCGATCTCCCACGGAGGTCGGGCTTTTTTGCAAACGCCGACGTGTTGACGAATTTGGAACTGCTGGAAATACGAAACTATGCCGGTTTACTACGATGAATTGAG
>CABUDB010000205.1 GCA_902490245.1 uncultured Collinsella sp. | reverse complement strand
CGGCAAAGTTCTGCTGTCCCGAGGTCGACACGTTGAACGTCTGGCTTGCCGAGATCGTCGACGAATAGCCGGATGTGACAAAGGGGCGGGCGCTTTGTCGCATCCGCCGATGGTGCCCCTTCTTTTTTGCCTATAATCCTAAATCTCTGCATTTCATCCGATATTAGGTTCTAAAAACTCTGCATTTCATCGATAATCAAGCATATAAACCTTGCATTTCATTTGATGACACTGAGGGGAGAGCCTATGCTGCGTAGGAAAATAGCGGCAGAGCTGGAGCGTTGGCTGAAGTCTGCCGAGCAAAAGGCCTTATTCATTACGGGTTCTCGCCAGATCGGCAAAAGTTATTCGATTCGCGCATTTGGCAAAGCCAGCCATGCAACCTACATCGAACTCAACCTCATGGAAAATCGCCAGGCAAAAGATGCTCTTCTCGAGGCACGGGATGCCGACGATTTCATCAGCAGGGTGACGCTTCTCTCGGGAAAGCCGATAGCACCGGGCAAAACGCTCGTGTTTATCGATGAGGTCCAAGAGGCCCCCGACATCATGACGATGGCAAAGTTCCTTGTTGAGGACGGGAGGTGCCGCTGGGCGTTTTCGGGGTCAATGCTCGGGACCCAGTTCAAGGTCGTTAGGTCCTATCCCGTGGGATATGTTCACGAGCTTAGGATGTTCCCGCTCGATTTCGAGGAGTTTTGCTGGGCGATCGGGGTGAGCGAGGGAGCTCGCCAAACGATACGCGACGCGTGTATCAGCGAGAAGCCCATTCCTGATTACATTCACGACGCGATGATGGCAAACTTCAGGACCTATACCGTTGTCGGTGGAATGCCAGAGGTCGTGCAGCGTTTCCTTGACACGCGGGGCGACCTTGCCTCTGTTCGTCAGCTACAGTCAGAGCTCAACGAACAGTACCGGCGGGATATCTCCAAGTATGCAAGCGGGCGAGCCCTTCAGGTGCAGAGCATTTACGATCAGCTCCCTATTATGCTCGAGGGCGAAAACAAACGCTTCGTGCTCAATTCCATTGACCTCAAGGCGCATTACGACAAGTACCAGCGAGATTTTGTCTGGCTTGTCGATGCCGGCGTTGCTCTCAAGGCGGATATCGTAACCGAGCCAAAGTCGCCCCTGCTCAAGACGGCACGGCCATCGCAGTTCAAGCTATACCAATCGGATACGGGCATGTTGATGGCGCGCTACCCCGTTGGCGTCGCCCAGGCGGCGTATCTTGATAGCAAGGAACCCAATCTGGGCGGTATTTACGAAAACGTGGTGGCCCAGCAGCTGACTGCCCAAAATCGCCAGCTTTACTACTATCAGACAAAGAAGCGCGGCGAAGTGGACTTTGTGGTCGACGGACCGGATGGAACGGCTGTTCCGATCGAGGTTAAATCGGGTTCCTATTACCACGCGCACGCCGCGCTCGGTCATGTGCTTGATACGGCCGAATATGGCGTAAGGCTTGGGATTGTTTTCTCGAGAGGCAACGTTGAACGCAGCGGAGCTGTTCTTTATTTGCCGCTATATGCGACCTGGGTCCTTTCGGATGTTTTGGGTGACTCCTGTGCCGAGGGGATAAAGCTGGAGGTCAAGCCGGTCTAGGGACAGTCCCCGATGCGACAAAGGGATAGTGCCTTTGTCGCATCCGCTATCCGAGATAATGAGCGTGGATTTTCTCCCGTCTAGAGCGCACTTGAATGCTCAAAGTGGGAGAAAATCCACGCTCGATCTGTATGCCGATGACGCGGCTCGCGAGGTTCGTGCGCCCGCGAACCTACATCTGCTCGAGCATGGCAGTGCAGCCGGCGAGCACATCGCGGTAGGTGGCATCGAAGTTGCCGGTGTACCAGGGATCGGCCACGTCGCCGGGGCGCTCGGTCCAATCGAGCAAGCGCGTAATCTTGCCGTCGGGGTCGTCGCCAAAGATGCGACGCAGACCGCGCGCGTTCTCAGCATCCATATAAACAATGCGATCCCAGTTGCCATACTCTGCGCGCCGCACCTGACGTGCGCGATGTGCGACGACGGGAATCCCAACCTCGCGTAGCTTGGCAACGGTACCGTGATGTGGCGGGTTGCCGATCTCCTCGGTCGAGGTCGCGGCGGAATCGATGACAAACTCGTCCGCGCGTCCGGCGCGGTGCACCAGCTCGGTAAACACCGACTCAGCCATCGTCGAGCGGCAGATATTTCCATAGCAGATAAAAAGAATGCGTTGCATAGAACGATACCTTTCATATAGAAGGCTGCTAAAGAGTCGAAGCCGGGCGCATGCAGAGTTTTATTTCTTGGCCAGTTTGAAGTAACGCTCAAATATCAATTCGAAAACGTAATAGAACATCAATCGACTGTCGAGGTCCATGCTGCCCAAGCGGATTTCTTTTTGCACGGTGTAGATAGGGTAGTCGGCTAGTTTCGAGAGAGAATTTCGAGAAAAGCCGGTGAGTGTGACGACCTTGCATCCGCGCGTTTTGGCTATCGATGTGGCGTCAATAGACACCTGCGTCTCGCCGCTTACGGAAACGCTGAAGACCAGGTCGTTTTTGCCGAGGAGCTCTGCGTAATGCCTCATGACATGACGTTCACTGAGCGTATCGGTGTTCTTGCCCATTATTTTGAGCTTTTCAGCCATCTCGAGGCACGGGTATTTCGAAAAGCCCGAGCAGAAGAACACGATATGCGAGGCATCCTGGATAAGACTCACAACCGAATCGATGACCCTGTCGTTAAGCAGATCTTTGGTCTGTACGAGCTGGGTATCAAGAGGAAGTGCCTCGATAGTGAATCGATTGCGGTCGAGCGAGGCGGAATACGATTGTTTGAGCTCCGTAAACCCCGAGAAGCCAAGCTTATGGGCAAGCCTGACGATTGTATTGGGAGCGACGAAGAACCGTTCAGCAACGCTCTTAAGCGTGACATCGTCAATATCATCACGCAGCTCGATGATGTAGCGCATGATCTCGCTTTCGAGATCGTTGAGCTTGCTCTCGCCAGCCCGCACATGATCATAAAAAGATGCTTGATCTTTCATAAGATGTTCCAGCCCCTCGCACCTCGTCGTACATATGGTACCGCTTTGTGTAGCCAGGTGAGAAATCGGTAATCGGTCAAGATCGCCAATTGCCCATGAACTGGGTAAACGTGCGTGTCTGCCTACACATATCTGTGTCGTGAGCGAAATCATGTGTCCCCGTTTCGCATTGGCCCACACGGGGACTCGCAAATGACCTTATGTCGCAAAATGACAATCGAAACGAAGCAAGCCGAGGACAACCGCGGAGCCCAAGGCCTTCGAGAACACCGATCAGCCAACCCTGGAGGGACGGAACATGAAGGATAAGCTCAATATTGTGATCGTTGGCGGCGGCTCCACGTGGTGCCCTGGCATTCTCAAAGCCCTGACCAAGCACATGGACATTCTGCCGCTGAACCGCGTGATGCTCTATGACATCGATGCCGAGCGGCAGCGTCCGATTGGCGAGTTTGGCAAGATCCTCTTCGCCGAGG
>CABUDB010000204.1 GCA_902490245.1 uncultured Collinsella sp. | reverse complement strand
ATTATTGAGAATGAGAATCATCTTTAATACGATATGCAACGAAGGCACAACCTCAACCCCGCACTGCGTCACAATAGAGCGTTAGATGCGAAAACAACTACTTCGAGGATTGGTGGTCAAATGACCCAGGAGACGGTTACGAACGGCACTGAAGCCCTGTTCACTCGCGAAGGCATGCCTCCCGTTAAGGAAATGATCCCGTGTGCCCTTCAGCACGTACTGGCATCGTTTGCCGGCATCATTACCCCGGCGGTCATCATGGCCGGCGTCTACGGCTTTAATAGCCAGCAGAGCACCGACATCATCCAGGTTGCGCTCATTCTTTCGGCAATCGACACGGCCCTTCAGGCCTTCGCTCCCTTCCGTCGCATCGGAGGCGGCCTGCCCATCGTCATGGGCGTTTCGTTCGCGTTCCTGCCGGCCCTGCAGGCCATGGGCGCCTCGGGCTTTAGCTTTGGCGCGCTGCTGGGCGGCGAGATTGTCGGCGGTGCCGTCGCGGTCCTCTTTGGTTTGGCCTACAGCAAGATCAAGTGGCTGTTCCCGCCCGTCGTGACCGGTACGGTCATCTTCTCCATTGGCGTCTCCCTCTATCCTACGGCCGTCAAGTACATGGCCGGTGGCATGGGCACGCCGCTGTGGGGTACCCCGCAGGCCTGGTGCGTCGCTCTTATCACCTTCGCCGTGGTCTTCGCGCTCGCCAACTTTGGCAAGGGCACGCTCAAGCTGGGTTCCGTATTCTTTGGCATGATCGTTGGCATGATTGTCTCCATCCCCTTTGGCATGATCGACTTCACCAGCGTCGCCACCGCTCAGGTCTTCGCCCTTCCCAAGCTCATGCCCTATGCGCTCGAGTTTGATCCCGAGGTCTGCATTACCCTTGCCGTCGTGTTCCCCATGGTTGCCATCCAGGTTATCGGTGACGTCTCCGCCGCCTGCCTGGGCTCCATCGACCGTATGCCCACCGAGCGCGAGCTCTCCGGCGCTATCGTGTCCCAGGGCCTCACCTCTATGGTCGGCGGCCTGCTGGGCGGTCTTCCCACCAGCGCCCTTGGCCAGAACGTGGGCATCATCTGCTCCAACAAGGTCGTCAACAAGTGGGTCTTTGTGATCATCGCGGCCGTCTTTGCCATCGCCGGCCTGTTCCCGCAGCTCTCTGCCGTCCTTTCCGCTATCCCGCAGCCAGTCATCGGCGGCGCGACCGTCGGCGTCTTTGGCACCATCACCATGAACGGCGTGCGCATGTTCACCCGCGAGGGCCTCACGCAGCGCACTACCACCATCGTCGGTACCTCCGTCGTCTTTGGCCTGGGTATCTGGATGGCCAGCGGCTGCCTTGCCGGCGAGGGTATGCCCGCCTGGGTGTCCACCGTCATCGGCTCCAATGCCGTAACCCCCACCGCCATCATGGCCATTGTCCTTAACCTGATCCTTCCGCAGACGCCGGTCGTGGCTCAGCACATCGATGCTGCCAAGGACGCTGCCGTGGATCTGGTCTTGCCCGAGAGCAAGAAGTAACCAATTCGGTGCTATTCGTCGGCGGACGCATCGCCTCGTCCGCCGGCGCCATGCGGCGCCAAGCCGCACTTCAAAGGGTTTGTCCCTTTGGTGAAGCGTTGACGGGAGAGGGCCCGTTTCCGGTGTAGGCCGGCGCTTCGCACTTCCGCCATGTCAGAGGTGTCAAACCCCGCCCCTGATGTTGAAGGGAGCATTCATGCTTCTGGTCGCTAACGGTTCCGTCTTTACCCGCAACGCTCAGACTCCGTTCATTCCCAACGGTGCGGTCGCCATTGACGGAGATACGATCGTCGAAGTGGGCCCCGAGCGCGAGCTCAAGGCCAAGTACTCGGATGCCGAGTACGTCGATGCCCAGGGCAACCTCATCATGCCCGGACTTATCAACTGCCATACCCACATCTACTCGGGTCTGGCTCGCGGCCTTGCCATCAAGGGCTGCAACCCCACCAACTTCCTGGAGAATCTTGAGCAGCAGTGGTGGAAGATTGACGACAACCTGACGCTCGACGGCACCAAGGCCAGCGCCTATGCCACGATTCTTGACTCCATCCGCGATGGCGTCACCACGATTTTCGATCACCATGCGAGCTTCTGCGAGATCCCGGGAAGCCTCTTTACCATTAAGGATGCAGCTCAGGAGCTGGGCATGCGTTCGTGCCTGTGCTACGAGGTCTCCGATCGCCGCGGCCGGGAAAAATGCGACCAGGCCATTGCCGAGAACGCCGAATTTGCCCAGTGGGCCGCCAAGGAGCGTCGCGATAACGACAACCACATGATCGCCGCCATGTTTGGCGGACATGCCACCTTTACGCTTTCGGACGAGACCATGGACAAGATGGCCGAGGCCAACAACGGTCTGACCGGCTTCCACATCCACGTGTGCGAGGGCATGAACGACGTGTGGGATTCCCGCCTCAACCGCGGCGGCATCAGCCCCGTCGAGCGCCTGCTGCAGCACAACTTGCTGGGTCCCGACACCATGCTGGGCCACTGCATCCACGTGACGCCCGCCGAGATGGATATCGTCAAGGAGTCCGGCACCTGGCTCGTCAACAACCCCGAATCCAATATGGGCAACGCCGTGGGCTGCGCCCCCGTGCTCGAGTTCTTCCGTCGCGGCATCCCCGTGTGCATGGGCACCGATGCCTACACCCACGATATGCTCGAGAGCCTCAAGGTCTTCCTGATCATCCAGCGCCACAACGCCGCCATGCCCAACGTGGGCTGGTGCGAGGCCATGACCATGCTGTTCGAGAACAACGCCAAGATGGCGAGCAAGTACTTCGATCGCAAGCTCGGTGTGCTCGAGGCCGGCGCTGCCGCCGACGTCATCGTTATGGACTACAAGCCCTTTACGCCGCTGAGCGAGGAGAACATCGACGGCCACATGCTCTTTGGCATGATGGGCAAAAACTGCCGCACCACCATCATCAACGGCCGCGTCCTGTACAGGGATCGCGAGTTCGTTGGGATTGATGAGGATAAGATCAACGCGTGGACCATGGCTGAGTCCAAGAAGCTCTGGAGCACGCTCAACGATCGCACCTACTAATTCACAAGTAGATTCACGCGCGTCGGGTGTTTCGCCGCATTCGACGCGCGTATAGGCGGCCTCCGCGGGGTCGCCGGCGCTGTGCTAGCGCTACACCGTATTTGCGCCCGCCGCGCGGTCTCGCCGGGCGTTACAGAGAGGAGCTCATTATGAGCGACATCATGAGGCCGATCCCGTTTTCGCAGCTGATGAACTGGATCATCGAGGAGCACAAGACCCAGGGCGCCATCTTTGGCGTGCGCAAGATGGTCACGACCAACCAGGAGGGCGCGCTTCCCATTTTTGACGAGTGCATCGAGACTCCGTTTGGCCCGGCCGCCGGTCCCAACACGCAGCTTGCCCAGAACATCGTGGCATCCTACGTGGCCGGTTCGCGCTTCTTTGAGCTCAAGACCGTTCAGGTTATGGACGGCGAGGAGCTCTCCAAGTGCGTGAACAAGCCCTGCATCGTGGCACAGGACGAGTGCTACAACTGTGAGTGGTCGACCGAGCTCGAGGTT
>CABUDB010000203.1 GCA_902490245.1 uncultured Collinsella sp. | reverse complement strand
TGCCGAAGCTGACGACCAGCAGCTCGTTCTCGCCGATGTCGTCCGCGTTGCGGGGCAGCACGATGGTGAGCTCGTCGGCGCCGTTACGACCTTTCATAAAGTCATTCATGCGAATTGCCTTTCGTTCGATATGCTGCACGCCTTTATACCCCTTTTGGTGCAAGGGGGACAGGTAAATCTGCACCAAGGTGGCGCAAACGTACCTGTTCCCAATGCCCCAATTACTTGGAGAGTTTGTCGACGACGCGTTCGATCTCGGCGAGCTTGGCGGCTTTGAGGTCTTCGTCGCCCGATTCGATTGCCGAAGTCACGCAGCCCTCGATATGCGCCTTGAGCACGTCGGCGTTAATGCGCGCGAGGAGCGCCTGTGTAGCCATGAGCTGTGTGGAAATATCGACGCAATAGCGGTCCTCATCGACCATCCGCAAGATGCCGTCGATCTGGCCGCGTGCCGTCTTGAGCATGCGGGTCACCGATTTGTGGTCTGCCATCATGGCGGGTCCTCGTTTCTGGTCGATGGGGTCGAATGCTTCTGGTAGCTGCTACGCGGCGGTCACGGACAGGGCGTGGAACTTCTCGCCGGCGCCCTCGACGGCGGCAGCGAGCTGCTCAGCGGTCACGGTGTCGGCGCACTCCACCTGTACGGTCTGAGTCTCGTGATTGGCGTCGGCGTCGGTCACGCCGGCCACGTTGAGCAACGCCGTCTCGACGGTGGCGTCGCAGTGGCCGCACATGAGGCCGGAAGTCTTGATTGTGTATCGCATGGGTGTACTCCTTATCGATTGAGATTATCTGACAGTTTAGTCGTGAACAGCGTCATCTTAAAGGTGCGCTGAGGTGCCCGAGATTGCCCCGAAAGAGGAGTGAAGCGTACTTGGGTACGCGAGCGACGGTTTGAGGGGCAAGGTCGGGTGCATCAGTGCGCCGTCTTGGGCTTAAAGGATTTCAGGCGCAGCGCATTGCTTACGACACATACGCTCGACAGGCTCATGGCCGCAGCGCCAAACATCGGCGAGAGCTGCCATCCGGTGAGCGGGAAGAACACGCCCGCCGCCAGCGGAATGCCGATGCCGTTGTAGAACAGCGCCCAGAACAGGTCCTGCTTGATGTTGCGGATCGTGGCGCGCGAAAGCTCGATGGCCCGCGCAACATCCATGAGGTCACTGCGCATGAGCACCACATCAGCCCCTTCTTTGGCGATGTCGGCGCCGGTGCCGATAGCAAGGCCCACGTCGGCGCGCGCCAGGGCGGGGGAGTCATTGATGCCGTCGCCCACCATGGCGACCTTGCTGCCCGCATCCTGCAGATTGCGCACGTGGCGCTCCTTGTCGGCGGGGAGGACGTCGGCGATGACCTGCTTGCTGTTCAGTCCCACGCGGCGGGCGATGGCCTCGGCCGTCACGCGGTTGTCGCCGGTGAGCATGCGCACGTCGACGCCAAGCGAGCGCAGTGCGGCGATGGCCCCGGCGCTCGTCTCCTTGACCTCGTCAGCCACGGCAATGGTGCCGGCAAGCTCGCCGTTCTTGGCAAAGAACAGCGGCGTCTTGCCCTCGGCGGCAAATTGTTCGGCAAGACCCGCGGGCACGGTAACGCCCAGCTCGTCCATCAGGCGTACGTTGCCGGCTGCAATGGCGTTTTGCCCCTCGCGTGCCGTAACGCCTCGCCCGGGCACGGCAGTAAAGTCCTCGACCATGCGCGCGACGATCCCGCGTGTCTCGCACTCGGCCATAATCGCCTCAGCCAGCGGGTGCTCGCTCGAGCGCTCCAACGCGGCGGCCAACTTGAGCAGCGCCTTTTCGCTCATGGCGGGCGAGCCGTCAGCGCGCGTGGCTACCACGATATCGGTCACGGCAGGCTTGCCGCGGGTGACCGTGCCCGTCTTATCGAGCGCCACGGTGCCCACGCTGCGCAGGTTCTCCAGCGCCTCGGCGCTCTTAAACAGAATGCCCATCTCGGCGCCCTTGCCGGTGCCGACCATAATGGCGACGGGCGTGGCCAGGCCCAGCGCGCACGGGCAGCTGATCACCAGCACAGCGACGGCGGAGGTGAGCGCCTCATTCACGTCGCCGGTTAGTGCCATCCACACCGCAAAGGTCACGGCCGAGATCGCAAACACCACGGGCACAAACACACCGGCGACCTTGTCGGCCAGGCGGGCGATAGGCGCCTTGGTGGCATTGGCGTCCTCGACGAGCTGGATGATCTTGGCAAGCGACGTGTCGGCGCCCACGCGTGTGGCACGGAAGGTAAACGATCCGGTGCGGTTGACCGTGGCGGCGTTGACGGTGTCGCCGGCGGCCTTTTCCACGGGGATGGACTCGCCGGTGAGCGCGCTCTCGTCCACGGTCGACGCGCCCTCGAGCACCACGCCATCGACGGGGATAGACTCGCCGGGGCGCACACGCAGCACCTGGCCGGGCGGAATGGCGTCGATGTCGACGGTGGTTTCGGTACCGTCGTCGGCAACGACGGTCGCGGTCTTGGGTGCCAGGTCGATCAGCGCCTCGATAGCGCCGCCGGTCTTGGACTTGCTGCGCGTCTCGAGGTATTTTCCCACGGTGACGAGCGACAGGATGGTGCCGGCGCTCTCAAAATAGAGGTTGTCCATGCTCGTCATCATGGCCTCGTGCACCTGACCTGTGGCTAGCTGGTCGGCCATGATAAACATGGCATAGAGCGACCAGGCGATCGACGCGGTGGCGCCGACGGCGATGAGCGCGTCCATGGTGGGCGCGCCGTGCGCGAGTGATTTGAAGCCGTTGATAAAGTACGCGTCGTTGACGTAGACGATGGGGATGAGCAGGACAAGCTCGGTGAGGGCGAGCGTCATGCTGTGGGTATGGTCGGTGAAAATGCCGGGCAGCGGCCAACCGAGCATGTGCCCCATGCCTATGTAGAACAGCGGAATGAGGAAGGCAATCGAGACGATGAGGCGGGTGCGCATGGCAGAGGCGGCGGCCTCCAGCTTTTTGGTCGGCGACTCCATATGGGCGGCGCCGGACCTGGCTTGCACGCTGCCGTTTGAGCCAGCGGCGCCGGTGCCCGTGCTGACGGGCGAGGCCGAATAGCCCGCGCGGTCGACGGCGGTGCAGATATCGTCGGGGGAGACCTGCGCGGGGTCATAGTCGACCATCATGGAACCGGCGAGCAGGTTGACCGCGACGCTTTGGACGCCGTCGAGCTTGCTCACGGCGCGGTCCACGTGCGCCTGGCAGGCGGCGCATGTCATGCCGCCCACGTCGAACTTATCTTGAGCCATGGCTTCTCCTTTCTGTAGTTCGGTGTTGGAATTGTTAACCCGCTGATACTATACACCCATACCCCCTGGGGGTGTACAGTACAGAAAGAAATGTATGACATTTCGATACAGATGAGGATAGCTGCCGGGCTAGTGCACCATCCCCGTCCTTCGTCTCGATCTGTAACATCTAGCAGGGAAAATGACCTCTAACTGTTACAAATCGAGATTTTGTTTTGTGAGGTTTGGGTTTGTCTCAATCTGTAACAGTTAGACCGGTTTTTGCTGAGCAACTGTTACAGATTGAGACAATCGGCCCAGACTCGCCCCGGGTTGATTTTCAATCTCAACGCAACAGCCTGAACGGGCCCCGCGTTTCCGCAGCT
>CABUDB010000202.1 GCA_902490245.1 uncultured Collinsella sp. | reverse complement strand
CGGCAAAAGCACCGCTTACCGAGGAAAAGGTACCGTTTGCGATATTAGAATTGCGCCCGGCGATAGGTGAAAGGAGAGGCAGATGCAGTTCGTAAAGATCATCACTACTGCAGACAATGCCATCCGACGCCAGCGCGCAATTTCCCGACGACGATAACAATCGTCTCTGTCCGTATGGGGCGAATTGCCTCAACAGAGTCATTTTGAGGTCGTTGGGTTTTAGCACGACATTGCTGCATGTTTCTAGGGCATGTTGTGCTGCTTTTTGCTATTTAACCTGATATTGCACGGTTTTTGACCTCGAAATGACTTGCAACTGACCGATGTTCTAACTAGCTACCAAGGGCGAAAGGAAACAGCCATGAGCAAGGAAAAAGTCGTTCTCGCATATTCCGGTGGTCTTGATACATCCGTATGTGTCAAGTGGCTCCAGGACGAGAAGAATCTCGATGTCGTTTGTGTCTGCGGCAACGTGGGCCAGGAGGAGACCGGTCTGGACGCCAAGAAGCAGAAGGCCCTCGACCTGGGCGTTCTGGATTGCCAGGTGCTCGATCTGCGCGACGAGTTCTCCGATGAGTTCCTGACTAAGGCTATCGCCGCAAACTCTATGTACGAGAACAAGTATCCGCTGCTCTCCGCCCTGTCCCGCCCGTTGCTCGCCAAGAAGCTTGTCGAGGTCGCTCACGAGTTTGGCGCGACCTACGTCGCTCACGGCTGCACCGGCAAGGGCAACGACCAGGTTCGTTTTGAGGCTGCCGTCAAGGCCCTCGACCCCGAGCTTAAGGTTATCGCCCCGGTTCGCGAGTGGGATCTTAAGTGCCGTCCCGACGAGGTCGCCTATGCTCACGCCCACAACGTGCCGGTTCCCGAGGGTGCCAACGACAACCCCTATTCCATCGACGACAACCTGTGGGGTCGTGCCATTGAGTGCGGCCACTTGGAGGATCCCTGGAACGAGCCGCTCGACGACGCCTGGGTTATGACCAAGAATCCCGAGGACACGCCCGACACCCCGATGTATACCGAGATTGAGTTTGAGGCCGGCAAGCCCGTCGCCGTCGACGGCAAGAAGATGAAGCTCTCCGAGATCATCATCGCACTCAACAAGATCTCGGGCGACAACGGCTTTGGCCGTCTCGACCTGGTCGAGGACCGTCTGGTGGGCCTTAAGAGCCGCGAGTGCTATGAGGTTCCCGGCGCCCTGACGCTCATCACCGCCCACAAGGCACTCGAGGATATCTGCGTCGAGGGCGACCTGCTCAAGACCAAGATTAAGCTCGAGCAGGATTGGGCCACCGCCGTGTACAACGGCCAGTGGTACAGCCCGCTCAAAAACGCGCTCGATGCCTTTATGGCCGACACCCAGAAGTTCGTGACCGGCACCGTCCGTCTGAAGTTCTTTAAGGGCAACTGCCATGTCGTCGGCCGCAAGAGCCCGTTTAGCCTGTATGACTACGGTCTGGCTACCTACGACCGCGACACTACGTTTGACGAGAAGGCCAGCGCCGGCTTTATCGAGATCGATACGCTGTCGCTCAAGACGTGGGCTAAGGTCCAGGGCCCCAGCTCTGCTGCCGCCCAGGCCTAGCGCCTCCTTCCTTTGGTATCCGCGCGGCCCATCCGCGTGATACATAACGGGCGCATGGGGTCCCTACCTTTCGTTATGCTTGCTGACACTTCTTAACATCGGTGGCCCCTACGTTCCGCCCGCATATATGATGCCGCGTCTGCGGCTGAGTCCGAGCCCCGCCGGGGTTGTCCGGCGGGGCTCCTCCTATCAATTTGACGGCCCTGCGCCTATATATATGGGGAGTATCCATTATGTTCAATGCTATCGCGCATGCTTTACTTGCCCTCGCGCCCGAGTTCGATGCTGCAAAGGTCGAGGACGTTCCTATGAGCCTAAAGGCCTGGATCGATTGTTCGCAGGGCAACATTCGGAGGGAGACGTTGGGCGCCAAGTGCATGGCGCGTCACTTCTTTGCAAATTAGCTATATGGCCTCGCACATGGTGGGGAATATGCAAAACTAGCGGTTGAGAAATCGCTTTAGCGACAGGGCGCATTGCTTTGGGCGCTTGTTTTGGGATTTGATGAAAGGGGACGGTTCCATGGCTCTTTGGGGCGGTCGTTTTGAGGCAAGCGTGGCCGAGGTCACGCAGGAGTTTGGCGCGTCGTTGCCGGTTGACAAACATCTCTATAAGCAGGATATCGCCGGATCTAAGGCACATGCCAAGATGCTGGCGGCCCAGGGCATTATCAGCGCCGAGGACGAGCAGGCGATTGCCGAGGGTCTGACCGGAATCGAACAGGATATCGATGCCGGCAACTTCACCTTTGATATCAACGACGAGGACATCCATATGTCCATCGAGAGCGAGCTGACGCGTCGTATCGGCGAGGCTGGCAAGCGCGTGCATACTGGGCGTTCGCGCAACGACCAGGTGGCGACCGATACGCGCCTGGGCGTCAAGGCGCTGGCCAAGGAGCTCATGGAGGCCAATCTTGAGCTGCGCCATGTGCTGGTGGATGCGGCCAAGAAGTACGACAAGGTGATTCTTCCGGGCTACACGCATATGCAGCACGCTCAGCCCGTGCTGCTCTCGCATCATCTGCTGGCGTATTCCTGGATGTTCGCGCGCGACTTTACGCGCCTGAAGGCCGCCTTTGATGCCGCTGACAACTGCCCGCTGGGTGCTGCCGCGCTTGCCGGTACGAGCTATCCGCTCGATCGCCAGATGACGGCTGCCGAACTTGGCTTTGCGGGCGTGATTCCCAACTCGCTCGATGCGGTTTCCGACCGTGATTTCCTGCTCGATCTGCATTACGCCGGATCCGTCATGGCGATGCACCTGTCGCGTCTTTCCGAGGAGATCGTGCTGTGGTCGAGCTCCGAATTTGGCTTTATCACGCTTTCAGACTCCTTCTCCACCGGCTCGTCTATCATGCCGCAGAAGAAGAATCCCGACTTTGCCGAGCTTATCCGCGGTAAGAGCGGTCGCGTGTACGGCAACCTGGTGCAGCTGCTGGTAACCATGAAGGGCCTGCCGCTCGCTTATAACAAGGACTTGCAGGAGGACAAGGAGGGCGCGCTCGATACCGCTCACACGCTCATGCAGTGCCTGTCCGTTATGGCCGGAATGATTTCGACCTGGACCGTCAACGAGGATGCCATGGCGCGCGAGTGCGGCGTGGGGCACCTTGCCGCCACCGATGTTGCCGATTACCTGGCAAAGCGCGGTCTACCGTTCCGCGAGGCACATGCCGTGGTGGGGCACCTGGTCCTGATGTGTGAGAAGCGCGGCTGCAATCTTGAGGACCTGCCGTTTGAGGTGTTCCAGGAGGCAAGCCCGCTCTTTGAGCGCGATATTACCGAGGCGCTCGATATCCCGTCGATTGTCGCCGCGCGCACGACCGAGGGCGGTATCGCCCCTGCCGCCGTTGCCGTGCAGCTGCAGCGTGCCGAGGCGCAGCTCGTGGCCGACGAGGGCGTGTTTGGATCGCTGACCAAGGTCGTCGAGATGGGCCACGGGATAAAGTAAGGGTTTGGCCGAATCCGTTTTTGCCATTTATTGAGGAATCGTTTTTTGCTTTACGGGCGTCTGCTGATGTGGGCGTCCGTATTTTGTTGCTATGGGGGTGGGGGT
>CABUDB010000201.1 GCA_902490245.1 uncultured Collinsella sp. | reverse complement strand
TCGATCTTGTCGCCGTTTTTGAACGCGATTTCATAGCTTTTCCGAAAATCGGATTGATCACGTCGAGCAAGGTCGACTTGCCGGCGCCGTTCTCGCCCAAAAGACCATAGCGGTCGCCCGCGCCGATGAGCCAGGTCACATCGGTGAGCACCTGCTTGGGCGCACCATCGGTATCCGCATAGCCGGCATCCACGTCGATGACATCGATGACCTGCTTGCCTAGGCGGCTCACGGCAAGGCGCTTGAGCTCCAGCTCGTCACGCACGGGCGGTACGTCGGCGATCAGCTCGCGAGCAGCCTCAACGCGAAACTTGGGCTTGGTGGAACGCGCCTGGGCGCCGCGGCTCAGCCACGCGAGCTCCTTGCGCGCCATGTTGCGACGGCGCTCCTCGGTAACGGCGGCCATGCGGTCGCGCTCCACGCGCTGCAGGATATATGCCGAGTAGCCGCCCTCGAAGGGATCGACCTGGCCGTCGTGGACCTCCCACATGCTGGTGCAGACCTCGTCCAAGAACCAGCGGTCGTGCGTGACCACGAGCATGGCGCCCTGGCCGCGCTGCCAGCGGGCCTTTAAGTGACGCGCAAGCCAGTTGATGGTGCGCATGTCCAGGTGGTTGGTGGGCTCATCGAGCATGAGCACGTCATAGTCGCCGATCAGCAGGCGCGCGAGGTCCACGCGGCGGCGCTGACCGCCCGAGAGCTCGCCTACCATGCCCTCCCAGGGCACATCGCTAATGAGGCCGGCGAGGATCTGGCGCGTACGGGGGCTCGACGCCCACTCGTACTCGGGCGTGTCGCCCACAACGGCATGATGCACGGTATCGGTGTCGACAAGCTGATCCTTTTGGCCGAGTAGACCGATCGTGGTGCCGCGGCGGTGCGTCACGCGTCCGTCATCGGGCTCCAGCGTGCCGGCGAGCACGCTCAGCAGCGTCGACTTGCCGTCGCCGTTTTTACCGACAATACCAATGCGGTCGCCCTCGCCCACGCCGAGCGTCACGCTATCGAAAATATGCTTGGTAGGAAACTCTAGGCTGATGGAATCGCATCCCAAAAGAATCGCCATATGCCCTGCTCCTTCGTAGAAATTCAACGTTGTCCATGATAGCAGCGAAAAGGCGGGGCGCACACGACACAAAAAAGCGGGCCATCTCCCGCAAGAGATGACCCGCCTCTCCAATCAGTCCCGTGGCGACCGTGGCCGCCGCGGGCCTCAAGCATGTTCCGGACTAGGAGAACATGCCGGTGAGGTAATCATTCAGCCGCTTATCCTTGGGCCGCTGGAAAATCTCGTCGGTCTCGTCGTACTCGACCATATCGCCCATGTAGAAGAACGCCGTGCGGTTGGACACACGCGACGCCTGCTCCATGTTGTGCGTCACGATGACGATGGCGCGGTCGGCCACGATCGACGACATCAGGTCCTCGATCGCCAGCGTCGAGATGGGGTCAAGCGCCGAGCAGGGCTCGTCAAACAAGATCACGTCGGGGTTGAGCGCCAGCGTGCGCGCGATGCACAGGCGCTGCTGCTGACCGCCCGAAAGCGCGTAGGCGCTCTTGTCGAGCTTGTCCTTGACCTCGTCCCACAGCGCCGCGCCGCGCAGGCTCTCCTCGACCATGCGGTCGAGCTCGTCACGGTCGGTGATGCCGTGGCGCTTGGGCGCAAACGTGATGTTGTCGCGAATGGACTTGCGGAAGGGGTTGGGCTGCTGGAACACCATGCCGATGGAGCGACGCAGCTCGTACGTGTTCTCGGTCTTGGTGTTCACGTTGCGCCCGCGGTAGTTGATCTCGCCCTCCACGCGACAGCGGCGAATCTCGCGATTCATCAGGTTGAGGCTACGCAAGAAGGTCGACTTGCCGCAGCCCGAAGGCCCGATGAGCGCCGTGATCTCACCCTTGTGGAAGTCGAGCGACGTATTGTGCAGCGCATGGTGGTCGCCATAGTACACGTTGACGTCCTTGGCGGAGAGCACGACCTCGTCGCTCACGGCCTTGCCGCTCACGCGCACGCGCCTCTCGCTCTCCCCCACGCTCGACAGAAAGTCCTGGGTCTCGGACGTGGCCGCCTCGGTTGCGGGCGTTGCATTCATCTCGCTCATTCGGCCGTCATCTTCCTTGCCAGTTGCTTGCCCACGATACGGGCGATTACGTTAAACAGCAGCACGCAGATCATCAGCAGTGCCGCGGTGCCCCAGACGATCTGCTGGGCCTCGGGGCTGCCCTCGCCATAGATCTTGTAGATGTGCACGGCCAGCGACTCGCCGGGACGGAACACGTTCCAGGCGCAGGTGGGGCTCGACAGGTTAAAGCTCAAGAAGTTCAGACGAACCGGCGAGCTCATGCCCGAGGTAAAGAGCAGCGCCGCGGCCTCGCCAAACACGCGGCCGGCCGAAAGCACGATGCCGGTCACGATGGCGGGCATGGCCTCGGGAATCAGGATGTGCAGTGTGGCCTCCCAGCGAGTGAGGCCCATGGCCAGGCACGCATCGCGCTGGGCCTGCGGCACGTCCTCGAGCGCCTGCTGAATCACGCGCACCAGGATGGGGATGTTGAACATGGTGAGCGCGACGGCGCCGGAGATGATGGAGTACTTCCAGCCCAGCTGCACCGAGAACACCAGAAAGCCGAACATGCCGACGACGATGGAAGGCAACGAGGACAAGGTCTCGATAGCGGTGGAGGCGATGTCGCGGATAGGGCCGTTCGGCGCGTACTCAACCAGGAAGACCGCTCCGCCCAGGCTGATGGGCACCGAGATGACTAGAGTGATCAGCAGCAGGTAGAACGAGTCGAACAGCTGGTAGAGCACGCCGCCCTGGGTTCCGTTGGCGCGCGCAGGCTGCGTGAGGAAGCCCGGCTGGAACAGCGTCGAGATGCCCTCGAACAGGATGTAGGCCACCATGGAGACGACGATGAGCATGACGATGGCGACAATTGCCGTCAGCACGCCCGTGGCGATGCGGTCCTGCTTTTGGACACGCCCGAGTCTCGCCTCGTCGATATGGATGCGCATGCTAGCCACGAGCCTTCGCCCCCTTGCGGCCAATGAGATGGATGATCAGGATGAAGATGAGGCTCATGCCCATCAGCAGCAAACCGAGCGCCCACAGGACATCGTCCTGGGCCGAGCCCTCGGCATAGACCGCCATGGACGTGGTGAGCGTGGTGGTGATGGTGGACGCCGGCGACAGCAGCGACGTCGGCATGGCCTCGATACCGCCGATCACCATGCGCACGGCGAGCGTCTCGCCAAAGGCGCGGGTCATGCCAAGGATGGCTGCGGTCATGAGCGACGGCATGGCGGACTTGAGCACCACGTGCCAGATGGTCTGCCAGCGGGTATATCCCAGCGCGAGCGAACCCTGACGGTAGCTGTCGGGCACGGCACGCAGGCCATCGACCGAAAGGGTGGTCATCGTCGGCAGGATCATGACAGCCAGCACGATGGCGCCGGGCAAGATGCCCAGACCCGTGCTCACGTGAAAAACGCTCTTCATAAGGCCGACGACCACGTGGAAACCGATCAGGCCAAAGACGACCGAGGGAATGCCGGTCAAAAGCTCAATCAGTGGTTGGAAGACCTTGGAGCCAAACTTAGGCTGAATCTCGACCGCAAAGATGGCAGAACCGATGGCGATGGGCAGTGCGATAGCGTGCAG
>CABUDB010000200.1 GCA_902490245.1 uncultured Collinsella sp. | reverse complement strand
GCAGCAGCAACTTCAATCTTAGCGGTATCGCCGGTCTTGGGGTTGGAGCCGGGGATAATGATGTAAGTGGGAACGGTAGGATTGGTCACGCCGTTGGGGTTGTAAATCCAGTAGCCGCCGCCGTTGCCGGTGGAAACCCACTGAGCGCCCTGAGGAACGCTGGAGGTGGACACCCAGGTAGCGGAGCCGTTGGCACCGATCAGCCAGTAACCATTGCTGGTGGTGGGCACGGTAACGGTGGGCGTGGTGGGGTTCAGGATGGTGCCGGTAGCGGCATTGTTGACCATCACATACACTCTAGTGGTGTTAGAGCCAACGGTGATGCTGTCGGTGCCAGCCTTGCTGGTGTTGGCACGGTAGCTGTTCCAGGTGTTGTCATCGAACAGGCCGGCAACGCTCAGGCTGCTGCCGTAGGTGGGAGCATAGTATCTTGCAATCTGGTTGACAACCTGTGCACGGGTCAGGTTGTTGCCGCTGACGAACTCGTCCATGGGCAGCACACGGTTGACACCGGAGAAGTCGCCGTTGACATAAATGTACAGCATGACATTGGCCTTATCCTGCCAGCTGGCAGTCAGGGACACATCACCGGCAGCCTGGAGAATGGTCTCGGCGGTGTAGGTGTTGCCGTTCTGATCCTTCCAGCCCTGGAAGACCTTGCCGTCACGGTAATGCCCGGGCGGCTAGCCCAGGTCGCCTCCGTTGGTGGCGATGGCCTGTTGATACCAGTAGAAGCTCTTCTTGCGCCTGCGCTCGAGCGTGCCGTTGCCCAGGTTGTCGCGGTCCACGTAGATGAAGCCGTAGCGCTTCTCCATCTCGCCGGAGCCCGCGCTCACGAGGTCGATCGGCCCCCAGGTGGTGTAGCCGAGCATCTCGACGCCGTCCTGCTCGATGGCGTCACGCATGGCCTCGATGTGCTCGCGCAGGTAGGCGATGCGGTAGTCGTCCTCGATCGTGCCGTCGGGAAGCACCTCGTCATAGGCGCCGAGGCCGTTCTCCACCACAAAGAGCGGCTTCTGGTAGCGGTCCCAGAGGTCGTTGATCGTGATGCGGAATCCCAGCGGGTCGATGACCCAGCCCCAGTCGCTCGTGCGCACGTAGGGGTTCTCCACGCCGGCGAAGGCGTTGCCCTCGGCGACGCCGCCCACGGAGTCGGGGTCGCCCGCGGTGCAGCGCGAGGAGTAGTAGCTAAACGAGATGAAGTCGACGGTGTTCTCCGCAAGGATGCGCTCGTCCTCGGCGGTCATGCCCACGTCGATGCCCTCGCGCTCGAGCATCTTGAGCGCGTAGCCGGGGTAGCGACCGCGCGCCTGCACGTCCACGAAGAAGAGGTCCTCCTGGTTCTTGACCTGCGCCGCGCGAACGTCCTCGGGACGACAGGAGTAGGGGTAGTAGCTTCCCGCGGCGAGCATGCAGCCCACCTTGTTCTCCGGATCGACCTCGTGGGCGATCTTGGTGGCCCAGGCGCTCGCCACGAGCTCGTTGTGCGCGGCGCGGTACTCGGCCTCGCGGGCATTCTCCCCGGGCTCGAGGACGATGCCGGCACCCATGAAGGGACGGTGCAAGATCATGTTCATCTCGTTGAACGTGATCCACCAGCGCACGAGGCCGCGGTAGCGGTTGAAGAGCACCGTCACAAGCCGCTTGTAGAGCTCGATAAGGGTGCGGTTTCGCCAGGCGCCGTACTTCTTGACGAGGTGGATGGGGCAGTCGAAGTGCGTGATGGTCACGAGGGGCTCGATCCCGTGCTCGCGGCAGCAGCGGAACACGTCCTCGTAGAAAGCGAGCCCGGCCTCGTTGGGCTCCTCCTCGTCGCCATTGGGGAAGATGCGGCTCCAGGCGATGGAGAGGCGAAAGACCTTAAAGCCCATCTCCGCGAAGAGGGCTATGTCCTCGCGGTAGTGGTGGTAGAAGTCGATGCCCGTCTGGGCCGGGTAGTAGTACCCGGGCTCGAAGTCGAGCATGCGCCTCAGGCCGCGGCTTACGTCGTTGCGCTCCGGCCCGTGTGGGATGACGTCGACGTTGGCAAGGCCGCGGCCGCCCTCGTCATAACCTCCCTCGCATTGGTTGGCGGCGGTGGCTCCTCCCCAAAGGAACCCTTTTGGAAATGGCATGGTGCCTCCTTCTCTCTGGCGCCCCCATCTCTGCGGGGGACGCTTTATAACGTCCTTGCGGCCTCGCGCGCCTGGCCCGTGGCCCTTTCCCTGATGCGCGCGGGCCGCCTGTGAAGGGGTGACTAGCTGACGGCTTGTCCTGCGGCGGCGCGACGTGCCTCCCGGCCTCCAAGCAGGGAGGGGACCTGTGCCAGGCACACGCCGGCGAGGATGATGGCGACGCCCAGCCACTCGACGACGCCGAGCGGCTCGCCGAGGACGATCATGGCGATGAGCAGGCCGGCGGGGAGTTCCGCGGCGGCCATGACGGTGGACAGGCCCGCGGGCAGGTGCGGAGAGCCCATGCCGAAGAGCAGGACCGGGCAGAGCATGCCAAAGAAGCCGGCGATGACGGCAAAGGGCAGGATGCCCTGGGCGAGGACGCCCGAGACGACGTAGTCCGGACACACCGTGAGCGACATGACCACGGAGCCCGCGCATACGATGACGCCACGCTGCTCGGACGAGCAGGGGGCCTCGACCTTGCCGGAGAGGGTGACAAAGAGGGAGCAGGACACGGCCGCCCCCAGCGCGCAGAGCAGGGCCACGGGGTCGTACCCGGTGATGCCGGTCTTGTAGACGCCGCTGGCGAACACCGTTCCGAAGACGATGACCAGGGCGGAGGCCACTTGGAGGAGCCTCGGCGGCCGGCGCGTCATGACGGTCTGCCACACGAGCCCCAGCCACGTGAACTGGAAGAGGAGCGTGAGTGCCACCGGGGCGGGCAGCACGCTCATGGCGTAGCAGTAGAGGATTGAGGTGAGGCAGGTGAGGGCTCCCAGGCCCATGAGCTTGAGGGCGAGCTTCCAGCCCACGCGCTGCCAGCGGTGCCCGAGTGCGTGCCCTGCGAGCGTGGCGAGGGCGAAGAAGAGGCAGCCGAACCACGCCTGGCTCGCCACCACCTGCGCTGAGGTGAAGCCCGCGGCGTAGGCGAGCTTGTAGGTCGTGGCCATCGCGCCGTAGCAGGCGCCGCCCGCAAAGACCTGGAGCGCCGCCTTGACCTGCCCCGCGCCCGCGGCTCCCGCCTCGGCGGTCTGTTGCTTGATTGTGTTTGTTTCTGCCATTAGGCTCCCTTCCGTCTGCTGTCTTGCAGATGCACGTCTCGTGCGTCTGTTCCCTGCAGTCGGAAGGTGGGCTCGTGCGGTCTTCTGGCGGTGCATGTGGTACCTGCTGCCAAGACGAAAAAAGCCACGCAACCGACTGCTCGGTTGCGTGGCAAAAAGGTGGCTAGCGCCCAGAAAAGTCCACGCGTTTTTAGACTGGGACAAAGTACTACAACAGGTGAGATTCCGTCAAGAAAAACCGAAGAAAAGTGAGCCTCTGCCCGCCGTACCTGTAGCGGTCGTTTCCCCGAACGGGGCGGTGCTGTTGGGGGCTGTCTCGATCTGTAACAGTAAGACCCGGTTTTGGTCCGTAGATGTTACAGATTTAGACGTTTTGTCGGGGCGGTTTCCGTTTGTCTTGATCTGTAACAGTTAGGGGTCAAAAGTGGGTCTAGATGTTACAGATTGAGATTGTTGAGGAT
>CABUDB010000199.1 GCA_902490245.1 uncultured Collinsella sp. | reverse complement strand
TTGAGGTCGATTTGAAAGAGTTGGTCGATGAGTTGCAATTGCGGGATGTGGCAGCGTCTTTGAAGTTGACGAGCTGCTGCTCGATTGGGACCAGGCCGATGTTTGCGCGTTTGTGGGCGTGACGGAGCTGGGGCGCACGATTGATGTTCGGCTGGATGCTACCGACGGCGGTCGTCTTGCCGATGGCGACGTGCTCGCCATTGACCGTTCGGGCATGGTGCCCGTGGCGGTTGTCGTGCGCCTGCGCAGCGCCGAGGTTTATTTGGTCGAAGTCGACCGCATGGATCCGATTGCGCTCGCGCATGCGTGCTGGGAGATCGGCAACATGCATGCGCCGCTCTTCCGGGGCGACTCGGACGAGCATACCGTGCGCATGTATACGCCGGTGCAGCCTGTTTTGGGCCGTATGCTCCGGGGTGTCGAGAGTGTTCGGCTCTCGGTGGTTACCCGCGAACTCGATGCGGACCGACGCTTTGCATCGAGCGCGGCGGATGTCGTCGTGAGCATGGCTCCCGACTTTACCATCGTAAAAAAGACGCGCGGCTAAGCGCGCGTATGCGCAAGACGGGCTTTGAGGGGCGACCAATCAAAGTCCGTCTTGCTGTTGATAGGAGGCTTTGGGGGAAGCATATGGGTCTTGAGGGAATCAAGCTGATTGCATGCGATTTGGACGGCACGTTGCTGCATCCGGGGGAGCGCGAGCCGCGTTCCGAGGCCTTTGAGCTCATTGATGAGCTGCATCGTCGCGGTATCGTGTTTATGCCGGCGAGCGGCCGTCAATATGCGAGCTTGCGCTACCTGTTTGCCCCGGTGGCCGATGAACTCGCCTATGTATGCGAAAACGGAGCCCTGGTGATGAGCGAGGGGCGTGCCGTTGTCAAGCGTTCCATGGAGCGTAGCCTTGCTATGGATATCGCGAATGCCGTGGTTGCGTATCCCCATGCCGACGTGACCCTTTCGTGTGAGGGGCACCTCTACACCATGGGCGGCAACGATGCGTTTGTTGACCACCTGCGTTATGAGGTCCACTGCGATGTGGCGGTAGTCGACCGTCCCGAAGACATCGACGAGGACGTCATTAAGATTGCCTTCCAGACGCCCGAGACGGAGCAGCAGGCGGCGCTGGAGTATTTCGAGCGCCACTTTAGCGATCGAGTCGATGTCATGACATCGGGAACCGAATGGACGGACTTTATCGGTTTCGATTCGGGCAAGGGCTCCGCGCTTGCCGATTACGGTCACGCCCTGGGGATTTCGCCCGATGAGATGATGGCGTTTGGCGACAATGAGAACGATCGTGACATGCTCAACGTGGTGGGCCATCCCTATCTGATGGAGAGCTGCAACCCCAGCATGCGCGGCATCAACGACCGCGTCCGCTACGCGCGCACGGTCGAAGAAGAACTGCGTCGTCTACTTGCTGTGTAGGCATGTCCCAAACATCTACCGGCAGTCGGGGCAGAGACCCTCGAAGATGGTGTAGTGCGATGTGACGTGCCAGCCGATTTGCTCGGATGCCTTGGCGTCGAGCTGGGCATCGAAGGGGAGCGGTACGTCGATGACGCGGCTGCACGAGGTGCAGATGATATGTGCGTGCGGCTCGATCGTGCGATCGAAGCGGCTGCCGCCCGGCGTCTTGATGGAGAGGATCTCGCCGGCGTCGGCCAAGAGATTGAGATTGCGGTAGACCGTACCACGGCTGATTTTGTCATCCTGCGCGCGCACGACGTTGTAAATTTCGTCGGCGGTGGGATGGTTATAGCTTTGGCGCACGGCGTCGAGAACCAGCTTTCGCTGCTTGGTATTCCTTCTTTGCACCGCCATGCGCCTCGCCTCTTTTCTATCAACGGTCGTAGGTAAATGATACCGTATTTAGCACACAATACTAATAACGAGGAATGAAACCGTCTTCATTGGCAAGTGGGGCTCGGGTCTGGGCGTCTACGAGGCGAAAACGCGTTCCCATGCGCTCGTAGGAGGCATGAAGCGCCTCGAGATGAGATAGGATGTTTGCCGGAGCCCCCTGTATCTCCATCTCGACTGAGCCGTCTTCCATGTTGCGCACCCAGCCGGTGAGTGCGCGTGCCTGCGCGAGGTTGGTGTTGGTAAAGCGAAAACCGACGCCCTGGACTTGCCCCTCCCAGCGCAGGAAATAGCGCAGGGAAGCGTCTTGAGTGGCCTCGTCGCTTGCGAGCACAGTAAGCCTGCGGCGCAGCTCGAGCTCGACGTTTGATGGTTTTTGAGGCTCTCGACTGCCACCGGTGACGCTGGAGAAGAACGTATCGAAGAGACCCATCGCTATGCCTGCTTGCCTGCATCGGCCGGGAAGGTTATGCCGGCCTGCTGGCGCACGGCATCCATGATGCGCAGTGAGACGAGCGTGACATCGCGGTAGTGGCCAAGCTCGTGGCGTCCCGCCGGGGTCTCCCAAATCTCTTCCTTAACGTTATCGATGCCGCCGATGGCGCTGATAAAGTCTGTGAGTTCGTATTCCATAGTGTTGCTCGATTCGGGCAGGTCGAGCACGCGGCCGTTGTCGCCCTGTTCGCGCGGTGCCTCGGTCGCCGAGCCACGTACGACGTCGCCGCGGTAGTCGATGCGGACGTTGCGGGGCGTGGACAGATGATCGATCTGGATAGTGCCACGCTCGCCTTCGATCTGCGAGGGCAGCAGGTCATTCGTAATTTTGGAGTGCGCGAGCTCGACGGAGATACGGCCACCGCCGTAGCTGGCGAGGATGGATCCGCAGCCGTCGATGGGGCCGTGCGTGAGCTGTCGCGTGGTGGGGTCGAGCAGAGTAATCATGCTCGTAAGGCCGGAGGGCATGCCGAAAATCTCGACCATGGGCTCGACGGTGTAGACGCCAATGTCCATGAGGGAACCCGATGCCATATTGCAGTCGAAGATATTGGTGGCGCGTCCCGCGAGAATCTCGTTGTAGCGCGAGGAATATTTGCCAAAGCGCAATGAGGCGCGGCGGATGGGGGCGATCTCGCCCAGGGCGTCCTCGATGGCGTGGAAGGCGGGATCGTGGAGGGGACGCATGGCCTCGAGGGCCACGACACCTGCTGCCTCGGCAGCGCGGAAGACTTCCAGCGCCTGCGCTTCGGTGGCGCAGAAGGGCTTCTCGACGATGACGTGCTTGCCACCGGCGATGCAGGCAAGGGCCTGCTCGTAGTGAAGTGCGTTGGGGCTGCCGATATAGACGGCGTCGACGTCGGCGGCTGCCGCAAGCTCATCGAGTGAGGTAAAGTTTCGCTCGCCATCGCGCTCGGCGGTAAAGGCAGCACCGCGATTGGCATCGCGTGAAAGCGTGCCCACAAACACGGCTTGGTCGTTGGCGTTGACGACTTGGATAAAGTCGTCGGTGATCATGGATGTGCCGATGGTCGCGATGCGCAGCATACGTCCCCCTTGCGTTGTTTGGTCTACAGGATGAGTGTAGCGCGTGGGGATATAAAGCTGTACGAAAACGCTATTACAGGTCGCTCTCGTTAAAGCCGGTGTCGATATCGAGGTTGCTGCCGTCGGCCGCCGTGGTGGCGAGCTCATCGCAGCGCTCGTTGAGCTCGTGGCCGGCGTGACCCTTAACCCAGATTCCTCACCGGCACGGTCGTCGAGGCGTACATCACCATGGAAACTGCGGATGGTCAGCAGATTCAGGTCAACCTGACCTACCTGAAGCAGC
>CABUDB010000198.1 GCA_902490245.1 uncultured Collinsella sp. | reverse complement strand
GCCGCCCTTCTTGACGGCATCATTGAGCATGGCGAGCGCGCAGGTCGTGCCCGGGCCACCGCAGGTGCCCACGCCGATGATCTCGAGGATGCGGGCAACGGAGTCGCCAATGGCAGGCGTAGGCGCCAGCGACAGGTCGACAATGCCCTTCTCGACACCCAGGCGATGGGCGGCCTCGCGGCTCATAAGCTCGCCGGCGCGGGTGATCTTAAAGGCGGTCTGCTTGATCTTCTCGGCGACTTCCATCATCGATGCGGAATCGGGCAGCGTCTCCAGGGCTGCGGCCATAACGCCGGGGCCCGAGACGCCTACGTTGATGACGGCGTCGGCCTCGCCACCGCCGTGGACGGCGCCCGCCATAAACGGGGAGTCCTCGACCATATTGGCAAAGCAGACAAACTTGGAAGCGCCGACGGAATCCTGGTCGGCCGTGAGTTTAGCGGCATCGATGATGGTCTGGGCGGCCATGAGCACGGCGTCCATGTTGATACCGGCGCGCAGGCTGGCGACGTTGACGCTGGAGCAGACGCGGCTCGTGGTGGCGAGCGCCTGGGGGATGGACTGGATGACGCGGCGGTCGGCGTCGCCGATGCCCTTCTGGACGAGTGCGGAGAAGCCGCCCAGGTAATCGATGCCGAGCGTCTCGGCCGCGCGGTCGAGGGCGTGCGCGATGGGGGTGAGGTCCTCATCCTTGCAGCACGCGGCGATCTGCGCCACCGGGGTGACGGAAACGCGCTTGTTGACGATGGGGATACCGTACTCGCGCTCGAGGTTCTCGGCGGTCTCGACCAGATGCTCAGCCGTGTGCGTCACGTGGTCGTAGATCTTCGTGCACATGCGGTCGAGGTTCTCGTCGCCGCAACCCATGAGCGAAACACCCATGGTGATGGTCCTGATGTCGAGGTTCTGCTCCTCAACCATGCCGCGGGTTTCCGCGATTTCTGCGGGCGTGATCGCCATCCTTGCGCTCCTATCTGCCAAAACGAGCATAGTCTTATCTATTCTAACGTGCCGCACGTGCCAAGTGGCGCATGCGGCACGTTTTGGTGCTCGGTTGTTTCCGTTGTGTTACTGCCCAAAGACCTCTTCGGCGATGCGCGCGCTTTCGGCGGCGTCCTTGGCGTAGTAGTCCGCGCCAATCTGCTTGGCGTATTCGGGGGTGAGTACGGCGCCGCCTACGATGATCTTGACGCCCGGAACCTCGGCATGAAGCAGCTTGATGGTCTCTTCCATGGCGACCACCGTGGTAGTCATAAGCGCCGAGAGGCCGACGAGTTTGATATCGCGCTCCTTGACGGTCTTGAGTACCTCCTGCGGATCGACGTCGCGGCCTAGGTCAAAGACGGTATAGCCGTAGTTATCGAGCAGCATCTTGACGATGTTCTTGCCAATGTCGTGGATGTCGCCCTTAACGGTGGCCACGCAGATCTTGCCTTTATCGGCAATCTCGCCGGCGGGCATCAGTCGCTTGATGGTGTCGAAGCCCACGCGTGCGGCCTCGGCCGAGGCCATGAGCTGCGGCAAGAAGAACTTGCCCTGGTCAAAGAGGACTCCGACCTCATCGAGGGCGGGGATAAAGTGGTTGTTGATGAGGTCCATAGCGTCGTGGTCGGCCAGCAGGCGTTCGGTCTCGGCAGCGATCTCGCCTTTGCGGCCCGAGACGACCATGCGACGAATCGGGTCGTCGTTGCCGTCGGTGTCGGCGGTGCCAGCAGCGGGCACGGTGTCGGTCGATGCGGCCTGAGCTGCCGCCGGGTTGGCGGCGATCTTGTACGGATCGGTCCAGCCGGCGTAGCGCTCGATATATCCGGTCGAGCCCTCGTCCTCAACGCTCAGCACGCGATAGCTGTAGACGGTATCCATAAAGCGCTTGGAGCCCGGGTTCATGATGGGGGCGTCCAGGCCCGCGCCAAAAGCGGCGGCTAAAAAGACCGATCCCAGCAGCGGGCGCGCGGGCAGGCCAAAGCTGATGTTCGATACGCCGAGTGCGCACTTGACGCCCAGGCGCTCCTTGCACAGGGACATGGCGCGCAGGATCTGTTCGGCCTGGCGCTGGTTGGTCGAGGCGGTCATGACCAGACAGTCGATGAGGATGCGGTCCGGGCCGATGCCGTAGCGCGCAGCCTCGGCAACGATGCGCTCGGCGATGGCGAAGCGAGCCTCGGCGGTATCGGGGATGCCGCCTTCGTCGAGCGTGAGGCCGACGACGTTGGTGCCGTAGTGGGCGACCAGCGGGAAAATCTCGTCCATGATCTGCTGTTTGCCATTGACCGAGTTGATGATGGGCTTGCCGGCGTAGCGGCGCACGGCAGCCTCGACGGCTGCGGGGTCGGTGGAGTCGATCTGCAGCGGCAGCAGCGTGGAGCCCTGGAGCTGCTCGGTCGCCTGTTGGATGACCTTGACCTCGTCGATTTCGGGCAGGCCCACGTTGACGTCCAGGATGTCGGCGCCCTGCTCTTGCTGGCTGATGCCCTGGCTTACGACGTAATCCAGGTCGCCGTCGCGCAGAGCCTGCTGCAGACGCTTCTTGCCGGTGGGGTTGATGCGCTCGCCGATGACGGCGATCTTGTGGCCGTCGCAGGGGAGGTCCACGACCGTTTGGGCGCTCGTGACCGACATGCTGGGCTTGCGGTGACGCGGGCTGGGCGTGTGGTTGTCGATGAGGGTGCGAAGTGTCGCCATGTGCGTGGGCGTGGTGCCGCAGCATCCGCCGACGACGCTCACGCCGTCCTCAATCATGCCGGCGACGGCCTCGGCGTACTCGGGTGCCTGGATATCAAAGACGGTATTGCCGTCATCGTCCACGTGGGGCAGTCCCGCATTGGCCTGCACCATAACGGGCTTGTCGGTAACGGTGAGCATACGCGCAGCGAGTCCTCGGAGCTCGGCCGGGCCCTGGCTGCAGTTGATGCCCAGGACGTCGGCGCCGATGGCGTCGAGAGTGATGGCGGCGACCTCGGGGCTCGTGCCCAAGAAGGTGCGACCGTCTTCCTCAAAGGTCATGGTGGCAAAGACGGGCAGGTCGGAATTCTCGCGGCAGGCGAGGACTGCCGCCTTGATCTCGGCAAGATCGGTCATAGTCTCGATAATAAAGAGATCGACGCCCGCAGCGACGCCGGCGCGCACCTCCTCGGCAAAGAGGTCGTAGGCCTCATCAAAGCTGAGGGTGCCCAGGGGACGCAGCAGGGCGCCGATGGGGCCAATGTCGCCGGCGACGTAGCGGGCGCCGGCCGCGCGAGCGCAAGAGACCGCGGCGGCAAAGACATCTGCCACGGTGGCGGCACCGTCGAGCTTGTGGGCGTTGGCGCCAAAGGTGTTGGCGGTGATCACGTCGCAGCCAGCGTCGACATACTGACGCTGGATATCGGTGATGACCTGGGGCTCCTCAAAGTTGAGCAGTTCGGGCAGGGCGCCTGCCTTCATGCCGGCGGCCTGCAACATGGTGCCCATGCCGCCGTCGAACAGCAGATGCCCCGTGCCCTCGATAGCGGCGCGCAGGCGATCGTCCTTAATGCGAAGGTCGTCGATCGTGCGCGTCTTGTACGCAGCGCCTTTGCGGCGTGCGGTATCAACAGGTGCCGCCAGCGCGGTGCCGTCGGAATCATGGGTGATAAGTATGTTTGAGCTATTCGCCATGTGCATCCATTTCGTCTAGAGCCCACTGAGGAATTTCGATTTGAAGAGATTTGTCG
>CABUDB010000197.1 GCA_902490245.1 uncultured Collinsella sp. | reverse complement strand
GAGGTCTTTGCCAAAAAAGACGATATCGCCAAGGACGTTAACGCCACCGTGTCCGAGCAAATGGCCGCCTACGGCTTCACCCTCGTGTCGACACTTATCACCAAGATCGCGCTGCCGACCGAGGTCGAGAACTCCATGAACGACATCAATGCCGCCCAGCGAAAGCGCGCCGCTGCGCAGGAGCTCGCCGAGGCCGATCGCATCAAGCGCGTTACCGAGGCGACCGCCGAGGCCGAGGCAATGGAAAAGGCTGGCGAGGGCATCGCCAACCAGCGCAAGGCCATTGCGCTGGGCATCAAAGATTCGCTCGAGATCATCCAGGAGACGGGTGTCGGCAACGATGAGGCCAACCAGCTGTTCATGTTTACGCAGTGGTCCGAGATGATGACGGAGTTCGCTCGCACGGGCAAAACCTCGACGGTCGTGCTGCCGAGTGATTTCTCGCAGTCGGCCTCGATGTTCGAGCAGATGCTGACCGCCGACAAAGTTCAGAACGAGTCGAAGGAGTAGACGCGCGTGAAATATACCGTCGTTTGCGTCGGTAAGCTCAAGGAGCGCTTTTGGAAGGACGCGTGCGCCGAATACATCAAGCGCCTAGGTGCCTATGCCAAGGTAGATATGCGCGAGGTTGCCGATATCGATTCGGCCAAGGCGGGCGGCGTGGATGCCGCGCGCGACAAGGAGGGGGCGGCGATTCTTGCCGCTCTGCCGCCTCGAGCGCATGTGATTTTGCTGGCCATTGAGGGCAAAGAACGCTCGAGCGAGGAGCTCTCGACCCGTCTCGATGACCTCATGCTGCGAGGTAACAGCGACATCGCTTTTGTAATCGGCGGATCGGACGGCGTGAGCGATGCCGTGCGCGCCCGCGCCGACGAGATGCTCAGCTTTGGACGCATTACCTTGCCGCACAACCTGGCGCGCGTGGTACTGCTGGAGCAGATCTACCGCGCCTGCAAGATCAGTCGTGGCGAGCCGTATCACAAGTAGGTCGGCAATATGAAACAATGGCGTGGGACAATGACTTTCGTTTTTGAGGAACGCATCTGAGAGGACTGTGTGATATGAAGATCGGATTTGTCGGTTTTGGCAATATGGCGAGTGCTATGGCCGATGGCTGGATTGCCGCCGGCGTGGCCGCGGGCGACATGTGCGCCTGCGCAGGCCGCTACGATGCTTTGGTCGAGCGTTGCGAGGCGCGGGGCATGGCTGCCTGCCACGATGCGGCGGAGGTTGTTGCCGCGTCCGATATCGTGGTTGCGGCGGTCAAGCCGTACATGATTGAGAAGGTCTTCGCTCCACTCAAGGATGCGCTTGCCGACAAGGTCGTCCTTTCGGTCGCCTGGACCTGGGATAGCGCCAAGTGGGAACAGGTCCTGCCAGGTGTCGCTCATATCTCGACGGTGCCCAACACGCCGGTTTCGGTGGGCGAGGGCGTTATCGCCTGCGAGAAGGCTTCCACGCTTAGCGATGGGCAGCGTGCCACGGTGCTCGGTCTGCTCGGAAAGCTTGGCACGGTGGTCGAGCTCGATTCGAGTCTTCTGTTTGTGGGCGGTACCGTGGGCGGTTGCGCCCCGGCGTTTGTCGCCATGGCGATCGAGGCTCTGGGCGATGCGGCCGTCAAACACGGTATTCCGCGCGCCGATGCCTATCGCATTGTGAGCCAGATGGTACTGGGTACGGCAAAGCTGCAGCTTGCAACCGGTCAGCATCCCGCAGCGATGAAGGATGCCGTGTGCTCGCCCGGCGGTGCTACCATCAAGGGCGTCGTCGCGCTCGAGGACGCCGGCATGCGCAGCGCCCTAGTCAAGGCCATCGACGCTACTCTCCAGTAAGCTGATCAAAAAGGGATAGGTTTATTTTGGCAGGTTTTTCCTGCGGTTTTGTCGTATGTACGAAAAGCGCCTCACAACTGGCTCAATTCCAGTTGCGAGGCGCTTGCGTTTGCCCAGATAAAACCGACCAAAATAAACCTGTCCCTTTTTGGTCGGTTAGTCCCAGAAGCTGTCTTCTTCGTCCTCGGACTTGGGGCCGCGGTCGACGTACATCTTATGGGTGCGCTTCTCCATTACAAAGGCAAGAATCGCAAATAGCAGGATGCCGCCGGCGAAAAGGATGGCAAAACCGGTGCGGGTGCCAAACAAAAAGGAAAAAACTGCGTCCATTGGGTGCCTTCTTGCGTAGTTGGGTTGGGTCGTAAACGCTCATAAGTATATACTTGCCCATACATGTACAAGGTTGCAACCTAAATGGAATGTATATCGCCGGAGGATCTAATGCTTGATATCAAGTTTGTTCGCGAGAACCCCGATGCCATCGATACCGCCATGGCAAATCGCCAGACGTCTTGGGATCGCGAGAAGTTCTTTGAACTCGACGACGAGCGCCGTGCCGTCATCACCGAGGTTGAGGAGCTCCAGGCCACGCGTAACGCCGAGTCCAAGAAGATTGGCGCCCTGATGAAGGAGGGCAAGAAGGACGAGGCCGAGGCCGCCAAGGAGGCCGTGCGCGCCGTCAACGAGAAGATCGACGGTCTGGCCGAGCGCCGTACCGCTCTTGAGCAGGAGCAGTACGACTTCATGTCTCACCTGCCCAACATTCCGTGCGAGGCCACCCCGTACGGTAAGGACGAGGACGAGAACATCGAGCGTCGCCGCTGGGGCACCCCGCGCGAGTTCGACTTCGACTTTAAGCCGCACTGGGATCTGGGCACCGATCTGGACATCCTCGACTTCGAGCGTGGCAACAAGCTCTCCGGCAGCCGCTTCACCGTTCTCGGTGGCGCCGGCGCCCGCCTGGAGCGCGCCCTTATCAACTTCTTCCTGGACACGCACACGAGCCGTGGCTTCAAGGAGTGGTGGCCGCCCATCGTCGTCAAGCGTCAGACCATGTTCGGTACGGGCCAGCTGCCCAAGTTTGAGGACGACGCCTATCACGTCTCGGGCGACAACTTCCTGATCCCTACCGCCGAGGTCGTACTGACTAACCTGCATGCCGGTGAGGTTCTGGACGCCGACACTCTGCCTCGCCGCTACACTGCCTTCACCCCCTGCTTCCGCGAGGAGGCCGGTTCCGCCGGTCGCGACACCCGCGGCATCATTCGCCAGCACGAGTTCGACAAGGTCGAGATGGTTAAGTTTGCCAAGCCGGAGGAGTCCGACGAGGAGCTCGAGAGCATGACCGCCGAGGCCGAGTACCTGCTGCAGCAGCTGGGCCTGCCGTATCGCGTGATTAGCCTGTGCACCGGCGACTTGGGCTTCTCTGCCCGTCAGACCTACGACGTCGAGGTTTGGCTGCCGAGCTACAACGCCTACAAGGAGATCAGCTCCTGCTCCAACTGCGGTGACTTCCAGGCTCGCCGCGCCAACATCAAGTATCGCGACCCCGAGAACTTCAAGGGTTCGCGTTACCTGCACACCCTCAACGGTTCCGGTCTGCCGGCCGGCCGCACCATGGCCGCCATCCTGGAGAACTACCAGAACGCCGATGGCACCATCACGATCCCCGAGGTTCTTCGTCCTTACATGGGCGGCCTCGAGAAGATTGAGCCGGTCGCGTAGATTGCCTGCATAAGCGATTTGCGAGGGCGCCCCTTTCCGGGGCGCCTTTTTTGTGCGCAAAGCCTTACCATATCGTGCGGACAGCTCAATAGAAAACACACGAACAGCTGTTCTGTATACAGCCATCTACCTGCTATG
>CABUDB010000196.1 GCA_902490245.1 uncultured Collinsella sp. | reverse complement strand
TACAAGAGAAGTTTTCCGCCGCAAAGGCTCAGTCCGAGCAGGAGGCCGAGGGCCTGCGTGCGCAGCTGCGCGAACAGGAGCTGACGGCCAAAATGAACCTATCGGAGGCGGTCGCCGCGGCAGAGCGTGAGCGTGACGAGGCACGTGCCAAGCTGACGAGCGAGCTGGCAGTGCGCGATTCTCGCGAGGAACAGGTCAAGGCGGCACACGAGCTCGAGCTCGCGCAGGCCAAGCGCGTGAGCGACGAGTTGATCCGCTACAAGGACGAAGAGATTGAGCGCCTTAAGGAAATGAAGATCCGCCTGTCCACCAAGATGGTGGGCGAGTCGCTCGAGCAGCATTGCGAGACCGAGTTTAACCGTCTGCGTATGACCGCGTTTCCTAATGCGTACTTCGAGAAAGACAACGATGCGTCCGAGGGCACCAAGGGTGACTTCATCTTCCGCGAGTGCGACGCGAGCGGCAACGAGGTCATTTCGATTATGTTCGAGATGAAAAACGAGAACGACGAGACCGCGACCAAGCACAAAAACGAGGACTTCTTTAAGAAACTCGATCACGATCGTCGCCAGAAAGGCTGTGAGTACGCGGTGCTCTGCACGCTGCTCGAGCCCGAGAGCGAGCTCTATAACGCGGGAATCGTGGACGTGAGCTACCGCTACGAGAAGATGTACGTGATTCGCCCACAGTTTTTCATTCCCATGATCACACTTCTTCGCAACGCCGCCATGGGTTCGCTGCACTATAAGCAGGAGCTGGCGGAGTACAAACAGCAGAATATCGACGTCACGAACTTCGAGGCCAAGATGGAGAAGTTCAAGGACGGCTTCTCGCGCAACTACAACCTGGCGAGTAAGCAATTCGAATCGGCGATCAAGGAGATCGATGCCGCCATTAAGCAGCTCGAGAAGACCAAGGACGACCTGCGCCGCAGCACCGAGAACCTGCGCTTGGCCCACAACAAGGCCGATGAACTTACCATTCGCAAGCTCACGTGGGGCAACAAGACCATGAAAGCAGCGTTTGTTGAGGCACGCGAGACTGCGTCGGAGACGGGCGATGAGCCCGCCGAGGCGGATTCGTATGAGGTCGAGGATGCCGAGTAGGTCATAGCGGATAGTGCAAAAGCGGGGCCGCTGGCGATGTTGCCAGCGGCCCCGCTTCGTTTCGTCCCATTGCGCCCGGCTAGTCTTCGAGCAGGTCCTCGATAAAGCCGACGCGGTAGTTTTTGAAGATGACCTCGCCGCCGTCTTGCGTGGCGTCCAGATCGACATCGCCCATGATGCCAAAGTCGTGGTCGCCATCCTCGTCGGCAAAGATCTGGTGCACGTGCCATACGTGCGCGGTCTTCTCGTCGGACTCATCGATGGAAAACATCGCGGCGCTGCGGGCGTCTCCGTCGGTGAGGATTTCCTCGTGCTGCTCATGGTAGGCATCGAGCGCCTTTTGCCAGCGAATCTCGCTCATGCCCCAGTCGTCGTCGAGTTCGCCCAGGTCGCGAACATGCTCGCGGGCGGCAAGGGTCACGCGGCGGAAGAGTGCGTTGCGCACCAGCAGGGTGCAGCCACGGCGGTCTGCCACGACCTCGTCGATGCCCTGCGGCGGTGCGGCGTCGAGTGCTGCCGGGTTGCCGGCGTTCTCCCACTCGTCCACCAGGCTCGAGTCGACCGAGCGCACCACAAAGCCGAGCCATGAGATAATGTCGCGCAGGCGCTCGTCGCGCTTCTCGATGGGCACGGTGCGGTCGAGCGAACGGTAGGCCTCGGCTAGGTAGCGCAGCAGAATGCCCTCGGAGCGGGCGATGCCGAGCTTTTGGATATAGCCCTTAAAGTCGCTCGCGCTCTCCAGCATGTCGCGCAGGACGCTCTTGGGCGAGAGCTGGTAGTCGTTGGCCCAAGGTACTTCCTGGCAGTACTTGTCGAAGGCGGCATCGAGCAAGTCCTCGAGCGGCTTTTCGTAGGTGACATCCTGGATGCGCTCCAGGCGTTCCTCATATTCGACGCCGTCAGCCTTCATTTCGGCCATCGCGCGGTCGCGCGCGGCGCGCTCCTGTGCGCGCAATACCTGCTTGGGATCCTCGAGCGTAGCCTCGACCATCGAGATGAGATCCATGGTATAGGTCTCACTCTCGGGGTCGAGTAGCTCCAGCGCGGCAAGCAAAAACGGCGAGAGCGGCTGGTCGAGCGCAAAGTCCTCGGGCAGGTCGACCGTCAGTGCATAGTCGATGTCTGGTGCGGCGTCAGTCGGGGCGTCGGGCGTGAGTGGCACCTCGGTGCGAACGACGACGCCGGAATCGATGAGCGTGGCGAAGATCTCGTCGGCACGAACCTCGAGCTTGGCTTTTTCCTCGGGGGTCTGCAGGCTTGTCTCGATGAGGTCGTGCACGCGGGCGCGGGCATCACCGCCCTGCTCGACCACGCTAATCACCATGGAGTGTGTGATGCGAAGGCGCGGCTTGAGCGTCTCGGGCTGCGTCTCGATCAGGCGCTCAAAGGTCTGCTTGTTCCAGGTGACAAAGCCCTCGGGGGCCTTCTTCTTTTTAATCTTGCGGAGCTTCTTGGGGTCGTCGCCCGCCTTGGCCATGAGCTTGGCGTTCTCGATCTCGTGCTCCGGGGCCTCGGCAATGACCATGCCCTCGGTATCGAAGCCCGAACGGCCGGCGCGACCGGCAATCTGATGGAACTCGCGGGCGCGCAGGCGACGCATCTTATAGCCGTCGAACTTGGTGAGCGCGGTGAGGACCACGGTGTGGATGGGCACGTTGATGCCGACGCCGAGTGTGTCGGTGCCGCAAATGACGGGTAGCAGGCCCTGCTGCGCCAAGCGTTCGACCAGTAGACGATAGCGCGGCAGCATACCGGCGTGGTGCACGCCGACGCCGCAGCCGAGCAAACGCTTGAGGATCTTGCCGAAGGCCGTCGAGAAGCTCGTGCCCTTGGCCGCCTCCTTGATGGCCTCGCGCTGCTCCTTGCTGGCAATGCCAAAGTTGGCGAGGGATTGCGCCGTCGCAAGTGCGGCATCCTGGCTAAAGTGCACGATGTAGAGCGGGGCCTCGCCGTGGCGCATCGCGAGCTCGACGGTGCCTTCGAGCGAGGTCGTCACGTAGTCGTAGCTCAACGGCACGGGGCGTGGGGCATCGACGACCAAGTCGCAGGTAGCGCCGGTGTGTTGCTCGAGCGAGGCGGCGATTGCGGTGACATCGCCGAGCGTGGCGCTCATGAGCATGAATTGCGTGTGAGGCAGGGTGAGCAGCGGCACCTGCCAGGCCCAACCGCGATCGGGGTCGGCAAAGTAGTGGAACTCGTCCATGGCGACGCAGCCAACATCGGCATCTTCGCCCTCGCGCAGCGCGTCGTTGGCAAGGATCTCTGCCGTGCAGCAGATGACGGGCGCCTTGGTATTGATATGCGTGTCGCCGGTGATCATACCGACGTTATCGCGGCCGAGCACCTGCACAAGGTCGAAAAACTTCTCACTGACCAGAGCCTTGATAGGAGCCGTGTAGTAGCAGCGCTTGCCCTGCGCCATGCCCATAAAGAGCATGCCCAGCGCGACGAGCGATTTACCCGATCCGGTCGGTGTTCCCAAAATGACGTGATCGCCGGCAGCCAGGTCCATGAGGGCTTCTTCTTGGTGGTCCCACAGCTCAATGCCGCGGTCGCTCGACTTTGAATACCTGGACTGCATTCCTTACCAGGGCAAGGAATATCTGGTCCTGC
>CABUDB010000195.1 GCA_902490245.1 uncultured Collinsella sp. | reverse complement strand
CGACCACCGAGATCTACACTCTTTCCCTACACGACGCTCTTCCGATCTGCCCGACTTGTCGACATCCTCCATGTTGCGGGCTTCGCTCGGGAGTCGATTCCTGCCATTCCGGTGGGGGAATTGCCTCGCTGGAGCAAGAGTGTCGAGGTGCGCCAGGGTATCGAGAACCTTCCATACTATCGCCATCGTATTGCCGAGCTACTCGAACCGCTTCCCCTGAGGCGGGATGAGCGCTATGACGTCGCGTTGGCATCGGGCGAGGCGCTGGGCAACGCGTATGACCATGCGGGCGGTATCGGATGCATCCTGACGGTTCAGGCCTATGGCGATCGTGTCGTGATTGAGGTTGTCGACCGTGGGGCGGGCTATTCGATTGACGGGTCGAGTGAACCGGTTACGACTGAGGAGCGCGGGCGTGGGATCAAGCTCATGCGCATGTTAGTCGACAACGTGGAGGTTGCCCGTCGTACTGATGGTGCCGGTACGCGCGTTCGGATGGTAAAGCTGTTTAGCGGAACATTGGAATCGTGCGCCTAGTAAATCGTTTTGGCATGTATATCTGCCAAGAGCATGTGGCGAACAACTTTTTTGAAAAAAGTACTTGCGTCTTTTGGGCAACTCGCGTAAATTAATAACCCGCAAGCGGACATGGCTCAGTTGGTAGAGCACAACCTTGCCAAGGTTGGGGTCGCGGGTTCGAGCCCCGTTGTCCGCTCCATTTGGGCGTTTAGCTCAGGGGGAGAGCGCTTCCCTGACACGGAAGAGGTCAGAAGTTCAAATCTTCTAACGCCCACCAAATGTTCGCAGCTCAGAGGCTATGTCCTCTGAGCTGTTTTGTTTTATGTCGCCAAATCCGCTGGCAGTTCCAACCGTCATCGCAACGTAGCATCAATTCACCTGACGAATGGCTGCCAAACAAATTCAATACCCTAACATCAACAATAGCCAGGCACAAAACTGCGCCGCAAGCTGCTCCAACCGCCCAACTGGCCAAAAGCCGACCATCTACTTGCCGATCTATCCATCGGCATAACCAATCAGTCCGCACCGCAACTTCTCAGCAAAACGCCGCGATGTCTGCTCCCTGCGGTATCCTTGAGCCACTTGCACCTGCAGCACCAAGGAGCCGCCATGCGCACCGAGCTCGATGTCCCCTTTTCGCACAAAGAAGAAGCCAAGGCGCTGGGCGCCAAATGGGACCGGACCAAGAAGATCTGGTATGTACCCAGCGGCGTCAACCCCGAGCCCTTTGCCGAGTGGCTGCCCGGTGTTGACCGATCCGACCCCTCAGCGCCGTATATATATCTAGTACTGGGCAAGCGCGAGTGCTGGAAATGCCACGAAGAGACCTCGGTCGCGGCCTTCGGCATTCCCTATCGAACCGATGACGGCAAGGGCATCGCCATTGCGCACGCGCCCAACGAAGCCGGGCACATTACCATCGACACGGCCAACGCCAACGCGCTCACCATTGTTCCCGCTCTTGGCTGCGTCCCGGGCGAGATCCGCGACTATCTTTCTAAGCGCTGTGGCTACAAACCCGTAGGCGCACGAGCCTCCAAAGCCCCGTCGCTCGGCAACACGTGCACCAGTTGCGACGCGCTGCAAGGCAGCCACTATCTGTTCGAAGAACCCACGTCCCCGTTTGCCCTCACCGCCATCAACAAGCTGCCGGCACTGGAGTTTGTGCGTGTCGAAGTTGCCGGCGTCTTTGGCGTCCCGGCCACGCGCACCGACTTTGACCAGGCACTCTTTACTTGGGCACGCGACCGTCACGCCGAGTTCCACAAGCAGCTCGGTGAGGGGATTTATTTGTAGGAACGGAGATGCCTTCACAGCCAGCTCCTCCGCATCACCCATCCCTCGTCGCCGGCGTCGTACACGATATCGAGGCCACAAACAGGGCATTTCTCCTGATACACCGGCATATGAACACCTGTCCGTTTTCTCACTTCGTCGCTAAGTCTGTCGCGCGCATCGATGAACCGAATGTCGAGGCACGGTATTTGCGAGCCGCAGCAAGGACAGGAGACGACAAACGACCCGCAATCAACTTCTACGCTCGGAAACATTTTGTTGTCTATAAGGGCACACGGCAGTTTTCCGTACTTCCCCATCGCAATATCGCCTCGCCAGCTCACGCTCGCTCCCCTCTCGCTATACAAATCAGGAAGAGCATGCACCGGCAGGCGTGCGCGAGATTGCATCGCCGCGCGATCCGATCAAACAACACGATCGTAAAAGACCGCCAAAGCCAAATTTCATCGTCGGTCGCACCCTGTCCGGCAAACTCAATATCGACGATTATGTGCTTCAGATAACTCATGTCGGGCGCAAAACGAGGGTCCGGTCCGCCTTTATGAACAGGACCGTGCAGAACAAACCATCCGTTTTCGGGCTCGAACCGCTCAACAAACGCAAGGCCGAGCACCTTATAGCCCACCTCGGTTGCAAATATGACTCCGACTGGGACGCCACATTCCATGCAGTTGAGCATTTTACGGTTGTAATTCTGGTCTCGAAAACCAACGGTACCCGGCGCTTGAACCGAGTACTTAATGACCCACGTGCCATCGTCCAAATAGAGCGGAGGCACATTGTTGATGCTCTCGGTTTGCCGCTGGCGCACTTGTACCCCGCTACTCCACTCCCCTGTATACTGGTGTAGCACGTGTTTCATCCGGACTTGTTGGGCCGGATTGTTCATGGGAGGGTCTTATGGCTGCTTCGAATCCGCCTAAGGGGAGCGTTTCTTCTTCGTCCATCAAGCCGGTAACGCGCAAGGCCGTGCGCTGCCAGCGCGAGGTCGCCTGGCTTGTCACGCAGGCGGCGGGCAGGCTTGTGGCGACCACTCAGGACGTCAATGCGCCTACGCCGAGCTTTGTGTTAGCGGCGGCGCTGGATTTTGTGCGCCAATTGGAGCTTGCCGCACAGGATGCCAGCGGCCACCTCGACTACCAGAATGTTATGGCGCCCGACCTGCAAACGTTCTGCCACATGGCCAAGTTGCCCGCCGCACCCAATGCGCTTTCGGACGCAGGCTACATGTTTACGCTCTCGGGCGCGGACCTTATCCGCGACATCTACGCATACTGCAGCGAGCTCGCCGAGCGCCACGTCTTTGACGCGGCAGAAGTCAAACCGGGATATGTCATCAAGCTGGTTCTTAGGCTGTTCTTGATGGACGGGTTCGGGGCCATGCCGGCGTAAGCCGAATCTTTAGCATCACCGTCGACTGAGCAACAACCGCTTTACCTTAGTGGGCGCCAATTGAGGGTCGATTATTGGGTCGCCTCGTCCACTAACGCATTTATTCCACGCGCCCTGACAGTCGATACTTGCGGTTGCGGCTCGTCGCCGGCGCCGTGGGCTCAAGCTCGCCTTGAGCAATGAGTGCATTGACGCGCGACCTAACCTGGGAAATTGTAAGCCCCGTGCGTTCTGCCAGCTCACGCGTCCCCAGCTCGCCGTAGTGTTTGAGTGCCGTCACAATTATGCCCCCGCCATGATCGACCGGCTCGATCTTTGAACGGTAAAGTACGACCTTGAACCGATCGAACCCCGGGCAGAACAGGGGCTCGGCCAGACCATGCGCGCGCATGGCATCGATCATCATCGGGATGCCCGAGCCATTGCCCTCAGCCGGCGAACCTGCGCCATCCGGAAGCGGCCCGAAAATGACGGGCGTCACCGACCCGGCGCTGCCCCGAGGGTACCAGTACGAT